>DAIOWK010000179.1:0-7290 GCA_036758525.1 Myxococcota bacterium | reverse complement strand
TGGTTCCCTGCATCACGCCCGGGAGCCACCGCACAGCGCCTCGCGCATCGGGGCCGTCCGTATCCAGCGCATCGTCACTCGGGGTCGGTTTTACGGTTTATAGCCTGTGGGTCCAAAGGCTGTCAAACCAACGCCTAGGGGACGAGCGGAGCCTCCACGAGCCCGACTTCCTCGGGGAGGCCGCGCATCAGGTTCATGCACTGGACCGCCTGGCCACCCGCGCCTTTCACCAGGTTGTCGAGCGAGGAGAGCAGGACGAGGAGCCCGGTACGCTCGTCCACCGTGGCGGCGACGTCGCAGAAGTTGCTCCCGCGTACGGAGGCCAAGCTCGGGGTCTCGCCAGGGGGCAGGACACGCACGAAGCGCTCGCCCCGATATGCGGCGGCAAGGACCGCCTGGGCCTCGTCCGTCCCGAGCGGGCGCTTCGGGCGCGCGTAGACGCTCGTCGCGATACCTCGGATTGTGGGCAAGAGGTGCGGGACGAACCCGATCCGGACTGGCTCCCCCGCAAGTGCGCTCGCCTCTTGCTCCATTTCCGGCACGTGCCGATGCGATCCTCCGACCTTGTAAGCCCGGCAGTTCTCGTCAAGCTCGGCAAAGAGGTACTGCTCTTCGAGGGTACGGCCCGCCCCCGAGACCCCCGATTTCGAGTCGGCGAGGATCGTCCCTGTTTCGATGAGTCCCGCGCGCAGAAAGGGCGCGAGGGGCAGGAGAACGGAGGTCGGGTAGCAGCCGGGCGAAGCCACGAACTCGGCGTGACGGATCTCCTCGCGCCGGAGCTCGGGGAGGCCGTACACCGCCTTTCCGAACAGCTCGGGTGCGGGGTGCTCACCGTACCACTTGGCGTATGCGTCGGGGCTGCGCAGGCGAAAGTCGGCGGAGAGGTCGATCACGGTGAGGCCCGCCTTGCGCAAGCTCGCGACGATAGGTGCGGAGGCCGCATGCGGCAGGGCCGTGAAGACGATATCCACTCGTCCGGCGAGCGCATCAGGCCGCGCCGCCTCGAAGCGCATTTCGAGCAGTCCTCGAAGCGATGGGAAGGCGGTGCTCACGGGGACTCCGGCACGCTGTTCTGAGCTCACGGAGACGAGCTCCGCCTTGGGGTGGCGGAGGAGGATCCGCAAGAGCTCAAGGCCCGAGTATCCGCTCGCTCCGAACACCGCGACTCGCATCGGATTTCCCTTTCCTAGCGGGAGCCTGAAACGACAACGGGAGGCCCCGGCGGACCTCCCGTTGCGAATCGCCTGAGGAGACCGCGCGTCTAGCGCTTCGAGAACTGGAAACGCGCTCGCGCGCCGCGTTGCCCGTACTTCTTACGCTCCTTCTTGCGCGCGTCCCGTGTCAGGAAGCCGCCGCGCTTGAGCGTCGGGCGCACCGTGGTATCGAACTTCTCGAGAGCGCGCGCGATACCGTGGCGGAGCGCCCCGGCTTGGCCGGCCGGGCCACCGCCTCCGACGTTGGCGTTCACGTCGAATCGGGTAGTGGCGTTCGTGCTCTCCAGGGGCTGGCGCACAAGGATACGGAGCACCTCGCGTGTAAAGTACTCGTCCACGGGTTTGCCGTTGACGCGGATACTCCCGCCTCCAAGGCGCAGCCGCACTCGTGCGACGGCAGTCTTTCGCTTTCCGGTGGAGACGACAGTCTGAGGCTCAGGCAAGGCGCAGCTCCTCCGGCTTCTGGGCCGCGTGGGGATGGCTCGGCCCCCCATACACTTTGAGCTTGGCGAACATCCGCCGACCGAGCGCGTTCTTCGGCAGCATGAGGCGGACTGCTCGTTCGATCACCCGTTCGGGATGGGCCGAAGCGAGAACCTGGCCTGCCGTCACGCTTTTCACGTGGCCGGTCCATCCGGTGTGGCGGTGATAAATCTTGTGATCACGCTTTCTTCCGGTGAGCTTCACCTTTTCGGCGTTGACGATGATCACGAAGTCGCCCGTATCGACATGGGGCGTAAAGAGCGCGTGGTGCTTGCCGCGAAGGACGGTCGCCACCCGGGTCGCGAGACGGCCGAGCACGCGGTCCGACGCATCCACCACGTACCACTGCGGGGTCCGCTCCCCGGGCCGCGCACTCCGCGTGGTCCCGTGCGCTTGGGCTCCCATGCCAGGGTCTCCAAAGGGTCGACCGAGTCGACCAGAGGATTCAAGCCGATCGGCCACCGGAATACGGTGGTCGGCCCCGCCCCTCCAAAAGGCGCCGGGACCGCGCGTAGATACCCGATGAGCCTCCGAGCGTCAACCCTCTTGGCCACTCAACGTGCGGATTTTGCGTGAGATTCGCCCGCTTTCGCCAAGCGTAGGGGGGCGTAATCAATGCGCACTAGGGTGAGTCCGTGCGCCGGTGCGGTCGGGCCTGCGGCGGTGCGGTCCCGGCTTTCGAGGAGAGCGGGCATGGACGACGGATCCCGCCGGCCTCGGCCGACCTCAACCAGCGTACCGACCAGGGTCCGCACCATCTGGCGGAGGAAGCCTTCGCCTTCGACCTCAATCCACACCTCGCCGCCTGCCACGCCAAGGACAGAGAGCGCCGTCACCTGACGCACTGCAGAGCGCATTTGTCCCTGGGCCACGCCCTCCGCCCTCCACTCGGCTCCACGCACTTGGAACGCGCTCCAGTCGTGTGTGCCCACGAGCGCCGGCGCTGCGATCCGCATCGCCCCAAGATCGAGCGCTTGGGGCACCGCCCAAAAGCGCCGGGCCCGAAGGGGCGAACGCTCGGGGGCATTCCAAATCGCGTAGCGATACTGCTTGCTCCGCGCGTCCCGGCGGGCATGGAAGCCCTCGGGTGCAAGCGCGACGTCACGCACTGCCACGTCTTCTGGCAGGAGGGCGTTTAGCGCGCGGCCGAGCGCTGCGGGGGCGAGGCGCGTGTCGAAACTCAGGCTCGCCACCTGCCCTTCTGCGTGAACTCCGGCGTCGGTCCGCGACGCACCGACCACGGCCACCCGGGCGCCGCTGAGCTCGAGGATCGCTGTTTCGAGCGCAACCTGGATCGTGCGCGCGCCTCCCGCCTGCGCCTGCCAGCCGGCGAACTGTGCGCCGTCGTATTCGAGCACGAGGCGAAAGGTGGGGCTCACGCGAGGGCGAGGCGCGCCTCGGCGAGCTTGACGGCGTTCATCGCGGCGAGCCGCACCGAATCGGCGGCAAGCCAGAGCACGAGGCCGCGCTCCCTCGTCGGATCTGCCCGCAGCCGCCCGACAAGAACGCTGTCTCGCCCTGTGGTCGCGCGTGTCGCAGGGCCAGGCGTAGCGCCTTCCCACAGCTCGACCCCGGGTGCCTTCGCGAGGACACTGCGTGCGTCGTCCGGGGCCAGGGCAAGCTCGAACTCAAGGGCGAGGGCGGCCCCGTCTCCTGAGAATGTCGGCACCCGAAGCGCCGTCGCAGCAATTCCCACGTGCTCGCCCAGCATGCGTTGAAGATCGCGCACGAGAGCGGATTCGAAGCTCGTGGCGCCGCTCGGTTCAACGTCCCCGATGGAGGGCACGCAGTCGAACGCTACCGGATGGCCAAAGACAGTGGGTTCCGGCGGATCCTGTTGGTTGAAGAGTGCAACCGTCTCCGAGGAGAGGGACTCGATGCCGAGCCTGCCGCCGCTCGAGGCCGAATGGACGGAGGTGGCGATCACGCGTCGAAGGCTGGCAGCACGATCCAGGGGGCGCAGCACAATCGCCCACGCAAGCGCTGGACTCGCAGGCGAGGAGAGGACGGGTTGAAGGAGCGCCTCAGCCGTGGGGTCGAGATCGGCCACGAGCAACGGCACGTCTGGGCTGCTCGAAAGGCAGCCGGAGAGGTCGATGCAGGGCACGCACTCGTGCAGAGCGCGGCGCGCGAGTTCCAGAGAACCCACGGGCGGTGTGCACAAGAACGCCAAGTCGACGCCGCGCAGCTGTGCGGCATCGGTGGAGATATCGTAGACCTCGCCGCGAAACTCGATTGCATCCCCGGCCGAGCGCTGGGTCGCGAAGGGCACGAGCTCGCCCAAGGGGAAGCGGCGGGCGTCGAGCACCGACAGGAGCTCTCCACCAAGCGTGCCGGTGGCGCCGGCGACGGCAACCCGAAGCGCGCGCTTGGGCACTAGCTCGACCCTCGGGCGCGCCCCGAGGGAAAGTCTCTGGCTTGAGAGCGCATCGCCCAGGGTTCATCGCCCATCAGCTCTGCCTGTCAAGCCCGGCCAGCACCAGCGCTCCCATTTTTTTGCAACCGACGTGCGCCTGGCCCGGCGGAACGAGGTCTGCCGTGCGATGGCCGGCATCGAGCACGGAGGCAACTGCTCCCCGGATGTCGGCAGCGATCTCTTTCGCACCGAGCGAGTGCTCGCAGAGCATCGCGGCCGAGAGAATCGCGGCGAGGGGGTTGGCCAAGTCCTTCCCAGCGATGTCCGGAGCCGAGCCGTGGACCGGCTCGTAAAGGCCCATCCCTCCTTCGCCGAGGCTCGCCGACGGCAGCATTCCGAGGGACCCCGTCGTCATGGCCGCCTCGTCGGAGAGAATGTCGCCGAAGAGATTCTCGGTCAGCATCACGTCGAAGCGCCGCGGGTCTCGCACGAGCAGCATGGCGCATGAATCGACGAGCTGGTGCGTCAGTTCGACATCGGGATAGGCACGCGCGATCTCCTCCACCACCTCGACCCACAGCTGCGATACTTCGAGGACGTTGGCCTTGTGCACATGCGTCACGTGGCGACGTCGGCCTCGCGCCGCCTCGAACGCCACCCGGGAGATTCGCGCGATCTCGACCTCGTCATACACCATGGTATTGCGGGCCTCGCGCTTGCCTTCCACCAGGGCGCGCCCCCTTGGCTCTCCGAAATAGAGCCCACCTGTGAGCTCGCGGACCACCAGAAGGTCGATCCCCTCCACCACCTCAGGCCGAAGCGTCGACGCGCCCGCCAGGGCGGGAAAAACGCTCGCCGGCCGGAGGTTCGCGAACAGACCGAGCTCTTTGCGGATGCGAAGCAACCCCTTCTCCGGGCGCCGCTCCACGGGAGCGGCGTCCCACTTCGGCCCGCCCACGGCACCGAGCAGCACCGCGCGGCTTTGCCGCGCGAGTTTCACGACCTGGTCGTGAAGCGGCGTCCCGTGCGCGTCGAGAGACACCCCCCCGATCAGCTCCTCTGCGAACTCGAGCTTGCGGCCGCGCCGCGCGCAGGCCGCCTCGAGAACTTTCCGGGCCTCTCGTGTGACCTCGGGGCCAATTCCGTCCCCGGGCAAAAGGACGATGCGATCCATCGGGTTCCCTTCATGGAGAAACGGAGCGTGTCGATCCCGCGACAGGCGTACGCCGTTTGCTGGTGGTGGGGCCAAGACTCCGTGCCGGATGTTCTAGATCCCCTTCGGCTCCGCGATTGCGTGGCGGCGCTTGTGCCATTCGAGCTTGTTCAGGGCGTGCACGTACGCCTTCGCGCTCGCCACCAAGACATCGGTGTGGGCCCCGTGTCCGATCACCTTGCGCCCGTCTTCGGACAGGGTGACCGCGACCTCGCCTTGTGCATCCATGCCTCCGGTGATCGCGTTCACCTGGTAGCGCAGCAGCTCGCTCTTGGTCTCCGTGAGCGTGGCGATCACCTTGAAGAGCGCGTCCACAGGGCCTACGCCGAACTCCGTGGCCTTGCGAGGACTGCCATCCACGGTGAGCTCGACGGTTGCGTTTGGAAGGCCGAAACTTCCGCTCACGATACAAATGTCCCCCAAGGCGAAGCGGTCGTCGCTCGTGACCACCGAGTCCGCAACAATCGCCTCGAGATCTTCGTTATAGATCGCCTTCTTCTTATCTGCGAGATCCTTGAAGCGCCCGAACGCGCGCTGAAACTCCTCGCCTTCGAGGACGAAACCGAGTTCCTGGAGCCGCTCTCGGAAGGCGTGACGCCCGGAATGCTTGCCGAGAACGAGCTCGTTCGAGGGCCTCCCGATCGACTGCGGCGTCATGATCTCATAGGTAATCGCCGCCTTGAGGACGCCGTCCTGGTGAATCCCCGCTTCGTGCGCGAACGCGTTGTCTCCTACCACCGCCTTGTTCGGCTGAACCGGGACACCAATGATCGAGGAGAGGAGCCGGCTCG
Organism: Myxococcota bacterium; assembly: GCA_036758525.1. GTDB lineage: Bacteria > Myxococcota_A > UBA9160 > UBA9160 > UBA9160 > UBA9160. Next base: position 1,233 of record DAIOWK010000179.1, on the reverse strand, counting down.
AAGGATAGATCTCGCTGGTGCGGATCCTGGTGTCGAGGCTCGCGAACACGTCGGGACGCGTCTTCATGGCCATGACGCACTCTTCCATCGAGGTGTTCCCCGCGCGCTCGCCGATCCCGTTCACCGTGCACTCGATCTGCCGCGCTCCGGCACGCACTGCGGCCAGGCTGTTCGCGACAGCGAGCCCCAAGTCATTGTGGCAGTGGACGCTGAAGACCACGCGATCGGCCCCGGCGACGCGCGCTCGGAGATACTGGATCAGAGCGGCGTACTCCTCGGGAGTGGTATAACCAACGGTGTCCGGCAGGTTCAGCGTGGAGGCACCGGATTCAATCGCCACGTTGCACACCGCGACCAAATACTCCGAATCCGAGCGCGTGGCGTCTTCTGCCGAGAACTCCACGTCGTCGACGAAGCTGCGAGCCTGTCGGACGGCGCGGTCGACCTCCTCCAGCACGCGTTCGCGGCTCATCCGGAGCTTGTGCTCGAGATGGATGTCGCTTGTCGCGATGAAGGTGTGGATCCGAGGTTTTGCCGCGGACTCGAGGGCCCGCGCCGCGCGCTCAATGTCCTCTCGGCCGGTCCTGGCAAGTCCGCAGACGATCGTCTCGCGGAGCTCCTGGGCCACGGCACGAACCGATTCGAAGTCGCCCTCGCTCGCAATGGGAAAGCCCGCCTCGATGACGTCCACACCGAGCCGCTCGAGCTGGCGCGCAAGGGCCAACTTTTCGGAGAGATTCATGCTGCAGCCCGGGGATTGTTCACCGTCCCGCAGTGTGGTGTCGAAGATGCGAATGATCTCAGTTCTGCTCATGGGTTCCATCCTTTACGGAGGGCGTCGGAAGCTCCTCGAGGGGCTGGCCATACTTGCGGCGCCACGCCCACTCGAAGGGACCCGACGCCACGTAAGCCACGCCGATGCCGAAGAGCGTGACGCTCGGTTCGAGGGCGACGAGGACCAGGGCAATCACCACGAAGACGAGGGTCCCATAGGAGTGACGGAGGTCCAGCTCCTTGAAGCTCCGGTAGGGAAACGTACTGACCATGAGCAGACCCACACTCACGACCCCGATCGCGACCACCGCCTCCGGGAAGCGGAAGCGCACGAAGTGCTGATGCACGAAGTCCGTGAACCAAACCGTGGCCGCAACCATGAGCGCAGCGGCCGGACTCGGAAGCCCCTCGAAGCGTCCCCTGTAGCGCGAGGGGTGGACGTTGAAGCGGGCGAGGCGC
>DAIOWK010000178.1:0-7307 GCA_036758525.1 Myxococcota bacterium | reverse complement strand
GAGCGCGTTATCCAAGAGCACGCTGTGCGCGGTACGGGAGAAGCGAGAGGAGACCGCGAGCAGAGCCACCGCAAGGCCGGCCGTCTCGGCACTCGCCGCACGCTTCCCAAGGAGGAACACGGCGAAGAGCGTTAAAATCGCAAACCCGGCGGAAACGATCCTCGCCGTGTTCTCGGTCGCAGCGCCGCCCGCCGCATAGGCCAATGCCTCTACGGCATAGAAACCTGGCGGCTTATCGACGAACGGCAGCCCGTCAAACTGACCCGTGAGGTAATCGCCCGCCAGCCACATCTCGCGACCGATCTCGGCTTCCCGCAGATCGTCGGGAGGGAGGAGCTCCCGTCCCCATTGGCCGACCAGCACCGAAACTGCCGCCGCGAAGCCCAAGACGAGGAGGTAAAAGAAGGTTCCGAAGTCCGCCCGCTCCCTCACGAGCGCCTTGACCCACTCACGCCGAGGCACTTTCCACCGAGGCCCATGAGCGGAAGTGTACGCAAGGCAGGGGCGTCGTCGTTTCCGCACCTTCGCGCTTCCGGAACGACTCCGTCCCCTCCCGAGGTGACCAGCACCGTACGCCAGGGAGAGGGAGCGTTGTGCGGGTCCCGTTCCGAAGGGTTCCGGCGGTCCTTTGTCCGGCGCCCTCCCGAGCGCGCGGTGCCCCAACGCCTCCGCGGTCAGCGGCTTGTATTGCGATGGATCCAGCGCACACGGAAGATGTCGAAGAAGGTGTCCAATCCGCTCAGCCATCCCACTTTGGATCCATCCACGCTCGTCCAGTTCACGGGGACCTCGGAGATGCGGCAGTCGCGCTGTCTCGCCAGAAACAGCACTTCCACATCGAAGCCAAACCGCTCGAGCACTTGTCGGGAGAAGATCCAATCCGCAGCGTCGCGCCGAAACAGCTTGAACCCACATTGTGTATCCGAGATCCTCGGCGTGGCGACCCACCGGACGAGCGCAGCGAAGAGTTTCGCCGCCAGCCGGCGGCCAAGAGACCGCTCGACATGGACGTCGGGGGCCTTGAGCGCGCGCGACCCGATCGCCACATCGGCCCCGCCAGCTCCTTCGCACAAGAGGCGCTCCACCTCCTCGATGGGTGTCGCTCCATCCGCGTCCGCGAACAGGACCCAGGCGCCTTTTGAGGACAGCACGCCGGTGCGGACCGCCGCTCCCTTGCCACCCCTTCGACCCTGACGGATGAGACGGATCTCTGCGTAGTGGAGCGCGGTGGCCTCCACGACGTCCACGGTCCCGTCATCACTTCCATTGTCAACGACCAGGACCTCGGCAGGAATGTGTCGGTCCTCTAGGTAGCGACCGATCGAGAGTAGAGTGGGCTGAATCCGACGCTCTTCATTGTAGACAGGCAGAACAATGCTGAGCCAGGGCTTTTCCGCCGAGACCTCTCGCTTCAACATCTCGTCCACGATGGCGCGTCGCCTTGCTCTCCAATCGATGGACTCTGCGGTCACAAGAGGAGGCGTCGTGTGCGCGGCAAACATCCCCTAGGCGCCTTGGCAAGCGTCAAGGGTGTGCTTGCGGACGGCCTCATTGCCTTCCATGGGATCTCCTCCCGATTGGTGCGGGCTTTGCGCGTCTCTCCCTTCGAGGCGCTCGAGTCGAAATGCGCTCTCCTTCTTAGGCTAACAGGGTCTCGGTCCGAGAGCACAAGGGAGCTGCCAGGATCCTGCTTCGTTCCAAGGTCGGTGCGCAGCGGGATCGGCATTTCGGGGATCTCCCCCTGCGCGGGGCGATCCACCTGTATCGAGAACCGCGCAGCTTGACCCCGCGGCGAAGGCAGGTGCGAAGAGCGCTCGCATCCGCCTCGAACACAGGCCTTCGTCTCGGCTTGCTCTTCTGGCGGACATTCCCGAGCGAGGCCCCCCGGACGTTCTTGACATCTCAGGAGCTTAGGGAGTAGTGCGGGTGAATCGGCTCGGTTTCCTCCTAGGAGGGAGAGGCAAGCCATGAGAATCGACGAAATCCGCGGAATGAAGAACCTCTTCGTCGCCGCGGTTCGCGGCGGTACTGCGACGATCGAGAAAATGCATGCCTCGATTGCCCGACGCCCCTTCGAGATCCTAGAGCGGGTGCCGGTGGCCGGTCTGCCCGCGGGAGCGGCTCGGTTGCTTCACGACGGGATCTCGGGTGGGATTTACTCCGGGCTTCGCGGCCTTTTGCAGCTGGCCGGGAGTGCTGCGGATCTCGCGCTCAGCCTGCCCGTGGAAGAAGCGCCGGCAGCGACGGGTCCCCCGCCCGCCGCAGTGGATCTTGCGATCGGTGCGCTCAATGGGTTCGTGGGGGATCGCCTCGAAGAGGAGCAGAACGGCCTGCGGATCCGAATGGCGTTTCAGCACGAAGGCCGACCCCTGGCTCTGGAACCCAGCGTCCTGCGCGTTGCATTTCCCGAGGCCGGGCCGAGACTCGCCGTATTCATTCATGGTCTCGCGGGAACCGAGCAGGTTTGGCGCTTTTATGCGGAGGACTCCTACGGCGAAGCAGGGACGACCTACGGATCCCTCCTCGAGCGAGAGCTCGGCTATAGCCCCCTCTATCTCCGCTACAACTCAGGTCTCCACGTCTCCCACAACGGCGGCCTCCTGGCCGAGACGATGGAGGGGCTCGTTCGCGCCTGGCCCACCGAGGTGGAGGAAATCGTGCTCGTCGGCCACAGCATGGGCGGCCTTGTGGCAAGAAGCGCCTGCCACCAAGGCAAGCAGGGCAGGAAGGGCTGGGTCGATCGGGTGCGTCACATCTTCTGTCTCGGCACGCCACACCTTGGAGCGCCCCTCGAGAAGCTTGGCAACGTGGCTGGGTGGCTCCTCCACACTTTTGAAGTGACGAGGCCGATCGCAAACGTCATCAACGCCCGAAGTCACGGGATTAAAGATCTCCGTTTCGGCTATTTGGTCGAGGAGGATTGGCAGGGGAGGGACGCGGACGCGCTGCTCGAGGACAACCGCCATGACATCCCATTCCTCGACTCCGCCGCGCACTATTTCGTCGCCGCGACGCTGACCACGAATCCGCGCCACCCCCTCGGTGTCCTGCTCGGGGACACGCTGGTGAGATTCCCGAGCGCCGCCGGTCGCGCCGCACACCCTGCCCAGCACTTCCCCTTCACAGCCGAGAATGGACTTCATCTCGGAGGGATGACCCACCTCCGGCTGCTGAACCATCCCGCGGTCCTTGATCAGATGCGGTTCTGGCTGCTCAGGAAGCCCCGCACCGCCTGCGCCGCGCCTGAGAGCTAAGAGGAACGAGGGAGGAGTGGTCGGAAACGGTCCCGGTGCGTCCCCGCAACCCGTCAAGCCTGGGCCGCTCGCGCACCTGCGTGTCGTCGATTTGACCGACCTACGGGGTGCCCTCGCCGGGCGGATGCTCGCCGATCTCGGCGCCGACGTCCTAAAAGTCGAGCCGCCCGGCGGCGATCCGGACCGGCTCCGTCCGCCCTTCGTGGGCGACGTGTCCTCGCCCGAGCGCTCCCTTCCCTTTTTGTTCCGCAACGCCAACAAGCGCGGTGTCGTACTGGACCTTCGTTCGGAAGGGGACTGGCAGCGCTTCCTCTCGCTCTGCGAGCGCGCCGACATGCTGATCGAGAATCTCGCGGCCGACGATGCCATTCGACACCGAATCATGTCGAACGAGGTACGGGCTTGCCTGCCCGACTTGATTCACGTGGCGATTGCCGACTTCGGCCTGTCGGGTCCGCGCGCGACCTGGCGGCTCGAACCGCTCGTTGCTTTCGCCGCCTCGGGAGCCCTCTACGCCTCGGGTTTCTCCGATCGCCCCCCGTGCTGGCTGCCCGGCTATCTCGCGCACGACTGTGCGGCCGCGGCTGCGGTCGTCGGAGCGCTCGCCTCGCTTTTCACCCGTTCGGGTGGGGGGGAGCGGGTCGAGGTCTCCGTGCAGGAAGCGGCGCGGAGCGCCCTTGACCCGTGGGCAATCGCGCTCCCTGACTACGCCCGCGTGTACCCGATTCTTCCCACGTCGTTCCCACGCGACGGGGAGGGCCCGGCGCTCGTGCTCCCCACAGCGGATGGATACGTCCGCGTGCTTCCGATTGCGCCGCGTCACTGGAGGGCGTTCATCGCCCTCCTCGCAGACCGCAAGCTCTCCCGTGTGGAAGCCCCGGAGGAGCTCACCTCTCGTGTCCCGGCCCGGGGGACGTGGGGTGTTCTCGGAGGTGGTCTCTCCGCGATCGCGGACGAAGCGGCCTACGCCGCCCAGCGAGCGATTGGGGCGGTCGCGCAGCTGCCGCTCCGGGGGAGCCTTCTCCCGGTCTTCCACCGCGCTCTTGCGACGCTGCGCCTGATCGGACGTGAGGCCCTCGTCCGGCGCTCGCGAGAAGACGTGCTCGCGCAGGCACGGTCCTTAGGTCTCCCGATCGCTCCGGTCAACACACCTGAGGAGTTCGTGGCTGAAGAGCAGACCCGCCTGCGCGGATACTTCCAGGGCACAGCCTTCCCGCAGCTCGGCAGTGCGCCCTTTGCGCCATTTCCATGCCAGCTGAGTCGCACGCCAGGGACGCTCCGCCGCGGGGCTCCCGCGCTGGGGGAGAACGACGACTCTGGGTTCGCAGCGCAAGAGGCGATCGGGGCGCCGGCCGGCAATGCCGTAGCACCCCTCGCGGGGCTCCGCGTCGTGAGCTTCGGGGTCGGCGCGGCGGTGCCGGGCTTGTGTCGGACGCTTGCGGAGCTCGGGTGCGAGGTGATCAAGATCGAGTCGAGGGCAAGTCCCGATTTCCTCCGGCGCCTCACCTTCGAGCCGCTCGAGGTGAACCGGTCGTGGCCGTTTAACGACGAGAATCGTGGCCAGAAGAGCGTATGCTTGAACTTGAAGAAGCCTCGCGGCCGCGCCCTCGCCCTCGATCTGTGCGCCCGGGCGGAGATCGTGGTCGAGAATCACCAAGGGGGAGTTCTCGATCGCTTCGGTCTCGACTACGAGAATGTAAGGCGGGTACGCTCCGACATCGTCTATCTAAGCTCCCAGGGCTTCGGCAAGGGCGGTCCACTCGGCGAAGCCCCCTCGTTCGGGCCGCTCAACGCCGCCTTCTCCGGCGTCGCCTTTCTGTGGAATCACGCCGATGCTCCCTACCCCGCAGGATCCTCTCTCGAGCACCCGGATCACATCGCGGGGCAACTCGCGGCCGTCGCGGTGCTGGCGGCGCTCGAGCACCGACGGCGTACGGGTGAGGGTCAGAAGATCGAGATGTCGCAGAGCGAAGCCGCCGCGTTCCTCTTCGGCGAGTTCTATCTCGAGGGCCCATTGACCGGTCGGCCGACGGCGCCGCGCGGGAACAGCGTAGAGTACGCCTGTCCCCATGGTGTGTATCCTGCCGCGGGTGAGGACCATTGGGTGGCCATCGCCGTGGTAAGCGACGACGCGTGGAAGCGCTTCCAAAGGTTCCTTGGTTGGCGCAGCGATCCAGCGCTTGCGAAACTCCCTGGCCGGATGGCAGCCCGGGCTGCCATTGACCGCCGGATCGCCACCTGGACCTCAAAGCGAAGTGCCCTGAAGATTGCCGAGGCTCTCCAGGCGGTCGGCATCTCCGCGATGCCGGTGGAGACACCCGAGGACCAGCGAACCGATCCGCACCTCGCCGAGCGGGGCGCCTTCGTGACCCTCGAAGATCCGGAGATCGGTCCGGTGCGCCACGTCGCGAATCCGATTCGCTTCGCGCGATCGCAGATCGAGACCGTCGGACCGGCTCCGTGCCTAGGCGCCGACACCGAGGCGGTGCTGACGGCCGTCCTTGGGCTGAAGCGCGCCGCGGTAAAACGGCTCATCGCCGCGGGCGTGTGCGCATGAGATTGAAGAGCGAGCCGCGACGGCGTTGCGTCGTGGGGAGCAGGTCTCCGCCGTCCGCTTGGCAGCGCCGCGCTGATCAGCCGGGCGCGGCGACGGCTGGCGGCGGGCCCTCTCGGGCCTTGGCGCAAAGCCGCTCCAACCAGATCTGATGATAGTGATGCATTCGGTTCGGCATCAGCAGCCCTCCCAGGCGTGCAAGGACCCCGTTCTGGGTCTCTTCTGTTACCACGTGGCAGCCGTCCGCCGTCTTTTCGATCAGCCATCCGTGGTATGCGCGGATCCCGAGGGCACGTGCGCTCCACGCGATGCGCTCCTGGGGAACGAACTCTTCGACAATCGATTCGATCGTGACCCCGAATGTCCACCAGCGAAAGCGTGTGCCGAGGGCGAGGTCAGGTCGCGGCCCCTGCTCAATGCGGACATTGCGGGCATTTGGATACCAAGAGGGCCAGAGTTCGGCACGCACGAGCCAGGCCCAGATGCGTTCAGCGGGAGCCGCCATGCGTAACTCATTGGAGACGTAGACGGCAGAACGGCTGGGATGGAACTGTTCGGGCCAGTGCAGCACGCGAAGCCTCCAACAGAACTCCCGGGGAGCGTTCGAAGTGCCGGCCGCGAGAGCGAAGGGCGAGTCCTTCGTGTCTAAGGAGCTCCGCCCGGAATCGCCGGTCGGTCATCTTCCCCGTGCTGCCGCGAAGTATACGCCCCGCTGAAACCCCCGGTCGGCAAAGGAACGCAGGGGGTGGGCGGGGCCGCCTCCCGCAATCCGACTGGGGAGCGCGACGAGCTCAACTCGGGACGAGGCGCCTTCGGTGTGCTTCAGAGCTTTCGCGTCATGCGGAAGACGACGAGATCCTGGCGGGGGCGCGACCAGCGCCAGAGATCGGACTCGCCGTGGTGGGTCGCCATCTCGTTGATGAAACCGTCCGATCTCCAACACAAGACCTCGGGAAAGTCTTGGGCCTCCGAGACCTCGATCATGTACTGGGAGTCGTGGTCGGGGTCAAGCTTCATCGCCCAGCGCGAGAAGCTAAGAATACTGGCGCTGATGGTCGTGAGCAGCCGCAGGTCGCGGCCGAATGCTTCGAATCGCGCGCGGTCACCGCTCGCCTTTCCGATTTCCGCCCGGTGGAGATATTCAAGCTGCGAATACAGCCCCGCTTCCAAGAGACGCCGGGCAGTCTGGCGACCGCACTGTCGGAGGTACTCGTTGCTACCGCCACCCTGTACATCCCGGAGCAGCTCGCCCATGCGTGTATAGGAGTCGATGGGGTACCAGCTCGAGACTCCGATCTTCTCGTCGAGCAGGGCAATGTCTTCGGGCCGGAGCCAACGGGCCAGCTGGTTGCGCGCCACGGCTCCACTCGTGATCGACTTGCAGACGTCCTCCACCACGCTCGCGAAGACCGAACCCTTGACCGAGGGCACCGACGGCATGGACTTGCCTCCGGAGATGCTTTCGGCCGATGGCTTGTGCTGCTTGAGCCGCGCTCGGT
>DAIOWK010000177.1:0-7312 GCA_036758525.1 Myxococcota bacterium | reverse complement strand
CGTGGATCGGTCCCGCGACGAACTCCCAGAACGGCGGGAAGGGACCAAAGCGCGCCCGATCGGGGTGATAGTGGATCGCGCAGGCGTAGTGCACGTCCGCCGTAACCCACACAAGATTGTGGATCCCTTGGCGCTGCACAAAGGCGAGAAGCTCAGCGATCTCGAGCTCCCGCCCAAGCGGCCCACCCGAATCGCCATTCGCCCAGGCCTCGTACCCTCCCGCCGTCACATAGGGATTGAGATCGGGTACGACCAGACTGAGGGGCATGTCACTCGCGATCACCTTCCATGTCGCTTTCGAGCGCAGGAGTGCACGCTTTAGCCACTCAAGCTGTTGCCGACCGAGAAACGCACTCGTGTCTCCCTGCCGTGCTTCCCGGTTCGGTCCGTTCGGGCCACGGTACGAGCGCTCATCGAGCAGAAAGACCTCAACGGAGGGTCCGTAGGCAAACGAGCGGTAGATGCGAGTCCCCCGGCTCCCCTCGAGACGAAAGGGGTTGTACTCGAACATCGCCTGCCGTGCGCGCTCGGCGAGCAGCGATGCGTTCGCGACGCGGTAACGCGGATCTCCATCGATGGGCTGTCCGGGGAACCAGTTGTTTTTGACCTCATGGTCATCCCACTGCACGAGAACCGGCACTTGCGAGAGGAAGCGACGCTTGTGCTCGTCCATCAGGTTGTAGGCGAAATTTCCGCGGAACTCGTCGAGCGTCTCGGCCACCTTCGCCTTGGCGGGGGTTACGAGATTGCGCCAGCGCGTCCCGCCCTCGAGCGTCACTTCCTCCTGTAATGGAATGTCGGCGTAGATCTGGTCACCGGAGTGAACGAAGAAATCTGGTGCCACGCTTCGCATGGTTTCGTAGAGACGAAGGCCGCCCCATTCAGGATTGATGCCCCAGCCCTGACCGACCTCATCCCCGGAAAAACAGAAGCGAAGGTTGCGGCGGTTGGCGGGGGGCGTGCAAAAGCGTCCCTCGAGGGGCTCGCTCAGCGTTCCGGCGTCAAGCAGGCTCCGAAACTGGACCCGATAAAAGATCTCCTCGCCTGCCGGGAGGTCCCGCAGGTCGAGGCGCGCGGTGAAGTTGCTGTCCTCCAGCGCGCGGGGGCCCGCGACGCGGATCGCCCTCCGGAGATCAGGAGAGGTGGACCACTCGACCCCCATTTCCGCCGGCCGATCTGTGCGGCTCCAAACGATCGTGCGCCCATCCAGCATGTCCCCGCTCTGGACGCCAGACGGGAGCTGCGGCCGACTCGCGGGCGCGGGTACGAGTGCAGGAGCGGCAGCGAGCCAGCGGCAGGAGGTGAGAGCGAGCCCGGCGCCCAGGCTGGCTCCGCGCTGGAGGATCGTCCGGCGCGTATAGGTGCGTCCCTCGAAGGACACGGACCCACCATAGCTCGCCCAACCGACCGGGATGGTTGGCGTGGCGAAGCGAAGCCGAATCGTGCGCGGATCGACGCAGATTCGCCGCAGCGCTGGGAGACACTGCCACCATCGGCGGAGCCCGGCCGGAGGCGGCAGCTCCCCCCAACTGGAGCACCCCTCCGTCTCTCTCATGCTGCGCTCCGGCCCTCCGCCGTCCTGCCCGCATCGAGCGTCTCAAGCCCAGTGCCAGATTTCAGGATGGAGCACGGGCTTTTCGAATTGCAAACCTCACCTCCCCACTTTCATTCCAACCGCAGGGGGAAGGGCGGGGAGTGGAGTGCCTTCGCGCTCGGGCGCGGTCTCCCGCGAACCACCCACGCCGCTCTGCGTTAGAGAGCAGAAGTCCCCGCGGAGGATTTTTCGGCAGATCGCTGCGCTCTCGGGCGAAAACGCGCGCACTCCGCACGGGCCTTCTGCGAAAACGGAGCCTGGAGGCGCGCCCTGTTTCTGAGGCCCGCCCTTTCCGTCTGCCACAAGAGGCCTGGTTTGCGCCTTTCTCCGCGCAATCGCGCCTTTCGCGCAGCATTCTGCCGTTCCACAGGGCGCCGGCTGCGCATCGTGCGGGCAGCGTGCCCGAATCCGCACGTTCTTGTCGTCGCGCGCATCGGCAACTGCGGCACGGGGATTGCAGCGCATCGCGTCAACCGTTCTGGACGCGAGGTCATCGCCGATGAGCGCGATCACTACCACACCGCAAACCACCTTTGTCGGCGAGAGGGCCGCAAGCGTCGCGCGTATGAGCGTGCGCCTAGGCTCGATCGACGTGAGCCGTGGATTCACGATCGCAGGCATGCTGCTGGTGAATGCCGCAGGCTCCTTCGACCATGTCTACAAGCAGCTCGCCCACGCTGCGTGGGACGGCTTTACGTTTGCAGATCTCGTCTTCCCGTCCTTCGTGTTCTTGATGGGTGCGTCGATCGCTTTTTCACTCGACCGGGCACGAACCCAGCCTACGTCTCGAGGCGCGCTCTGGGGGCGCGTCTTCCGGCGCAGCGTGCTCTTGCTCCTGCTCGGATTTTTGGTGAATGGCTTCCCGTCCTTCGATCTCGCCACGCTCCGCATCCCTGGCGTGCTCCAGCGGACGGCGCTCGCCTATCTCGTGGCGGCTTCTGTGTTTCTGGCCTTCCCGCGAGCGGTGACCCAACTGGGCGTTGGGGCGGCGCTTGTCGTTGCCTATGAGTTGCTCCTGCGGATTGGCGCCGGGTCGAGCGCCTGGCTCACTGCCGATGGAAACTTCGCAGGCGCGGTCGATCGACTCTTCTTGCGCGGACACATGCTCACCCCGAACTTCGATCCCGAAGGACTCCTCGCGGTCCTCCCCACCGCAGCGACAGCGATTCTTGGTGTGCTGGCGGGCCGGTGGCTGCGCAGTGCCGAGCGTGCTGCCCCCCGCATTGTCGGCCTCACCATCGCCGGCCTCCTGCTCGTGGCGGGCGGCGTGGCCCTGCATCCCGTGATCCCGATCAACAAGAGCCTGTGGAGCGCGTCCTTCGTGCTTGTGACCGCAGGGATTTGCAGCCTGATCGTGGCAGTGTTGCATGGCGTGATCGACGTGGCGGGGATCGGGCGCTGGGCTGCCCCCCTCCGCTGGCTCGGCCAGAACCCGATCGCGATCTATGTGCTCTCCTCGCTTCTTACGACGACCTTCCTCGCCATCGTGATCGGGATGGGCGGGCCGGAGCCTGCGACTCTGCACGTCTGGACTTTCGAGCACCTGTACTTGCCGCTCGCGCGCCCAGAGACAGCGTCGCTGCTCCACGCGGTAACTTTCCTCGGGATCTGGACGGCGATTGCCGGATTCATGGAGCGCAAGCGAATTTTTCTGCGGGTCTGAGCTGCCCTCTGCGCTTCTCGGCCAGGACCTTGTAAAGGCGACCGCATCTGCACTACCCACCGGCCATGGGGACTGCTGAGGGTTTTGAGGATCGTCCACTCGGCCGCAGCACCATTCTCTTTGGCGAGCGGGGGGGGCGCTACCCGCACGGCAATTCCCTTCTTGTCGTTGGAAGCGAGGAAACGCTGATCATCGACCCCTCTCTTGGCGTGATCCCCCGCTTCGGAAGGCTACCCCGCGTGGACCGGGTTTTGAACAGCCACTGCCACGAAGACCACATCGCCGGCAACCACCTCTTCCCAGACGTGCCGTGGCACCTTCACGAGCTCGATCTCCCGGGGATCCGATCGCTCGACGGCCTGATGGCGATCTACGGCTTCCCTGCGCCTTTGGACCGCGCCTTCCGAAGCGTGGTGTGCGAGCAATTCCATTTCCTGCCGCGGCCGGACCCAGTCGAACTGCGAGACGGGGACATCTTTGAACTCGGTCGCACCCGGGTCCGTGTGATCCACGCGCCGGGGCACACGCGTGGTCACTGCTTCTTCCACATCGAGCCCGACGACGTCCTCTTCCTAGGGGACGTCGAGCTCTCGAGCTTCGGCCCGTACTACGGTGACGCTTGGTCGAGCCTCGAGGACTTCGAGATCACGCTTCGCGCCGCCACGGCGATGCTCGCCCGCTTTTACCTGACCTTCCACCACATCGGCGTTCTCGAGGACCGAAACGCGTTCCTGGAACGGATCAACCGTTTCTCCGCGGTGATTGGCGCGCGCGAAGCACGCCTGCTCGCGTTTCTCCGCGAGCCGCACACGCTGCAGGAGATCGCCGAGCACCGTTTCGTCTACCGCGCCCAGGACGCCGTACCGTTTGCCGATGCCGTGGAGCGCCGCAGCATGGGCCAGCATCTCGAGCGCCTTGCCCGCGAGGGGAGTGTTCGCGAGGTAGAGCCCGGCCGCTGGCTTGCGCGCTCGGAGGGGCTCGTCCGACCGCAGTGATCCGGGCGGGGGGCCCTTAAGCCCTCGCGACCGGGCGAGCGGGCTTATCCCCCGCACTCCTCGCGTACGAGCTCGATCGCCCGGCCGAGAACGTCGAGCCGCTTCTCGAGGGTACTTCCGGCCGGGGCGAGACGCAGTGTGGTGACGCCCGCCGCGCGGTAGCGACGGATGCGCTCGCGCACCATCTCTTCGGTCCCGAGGAGGTTGGTCTTCAGCACAAGCTCGTCCGGCACACGCGCCGCCGCCTCGTCGCGCTTGCCCTCGAGCCACAATTGCTGCACTTCGGCCGCTGCGTCCTCGAAGCCTGCGCGTCGGTACGCGGCGTTGTAGAAGTTGTGTTGACGTGATCCCATGGCACCGAGCGTGAAGGCGAGCTGCGGCTTGCGCGCGCCCAGCATGCGCTCGACGTCGGATCCGAACTCGACGGCACCGCCCACTTGGAGATCGAGCTCCGCCAGCGTGCGCCCTCGAAGCGCCGCTCCGCGGGCTACGTGGGAGAAGAAAGCGTCCGCGTGCTCGGGCATAAAGGAAGTACCGAGCCACCCGTCCGCGAGCTCCCCGGTGAGTTCAAGCCCTTTTGGTCCGAGGGTCGCGAGATAGATCGGGATCTCGAGGTTCGGGGGGTGCGCAAGACGCAGGGCCTTCCCTTCGCCGCCAGGGCGCGGCAGCACGAAGTGGCGACCTCGGTAGACGAGCTTCTCGCCTCGAAACGCCATGCGAACGATTTCGACGGTTTCGCGCAGCCGGGCCAGGGGGTGCGCAAACGGGACACCATGGAGGCCCTCCACCACCTGCGGGCCTGAGGCGCCAAGACCGAGCGCGAACCGGTTTTCGCAGAGGGTCGCAAGGGTGAGCGCGGTCATCGCCGTCATCGACGGCGCACGCGCGCTGATCTGCAGGATGCCCGTCCCGAGCTTGAGACGGGCAGTCCGGGCGGCGAGGAAGGCGAGTGGCGCTACGGCATCCTGGCCCCACGCCTCCGCGGACCAGGCGGAGTCGACGCCGAGCTTCTCGGCTTCGCAGGCAAACGCGACCGCCTCCCTCCAGACTGCGGGGTCGCCGCTGCCGGGGCCTCCGATCTGGATCGCGGTCTTCAGGGACGTCCCTTCTCCGGGGTGAAGCGCACGGGCATCGACTTGATGCCGTTGATGAAGTTCGAGCGCAGCCGCGCGACGGGCCCCGCAAGCTCGAGGTCCGGGAGCCGCCGCAGGAGCTCTTCGAACATGCAGCGCATCTCCATGCGCGCGAGCGAGGCACCGAGGCAGAAATGGAGACCGAAGCCGAAGCCCAGGTGTGGATTGGGGTCGCGGGCCACATCGAAGCGCAGGGGATCGGTGAAAGCGCGGAGATCGCGGTTGGCAGCGCCATAGAACATGACGACCTTGTCCCCCTCGGCGATGCGCTGACCTTCGAGCTCCGTGTCCCGCGTCGCGGTGCGCCGGAACTGCATGACGGGGGATACCCAGCGCACCATCTCGTCGACGGCCGTCTCGAACAGCTCAGGCTGCGAAAGAAGACGGGCTCGTTCACCCGGAAACTCGCAGAGAGCCTTCATCCCACCGGAGATCGCGTTGCGTGTCGTTTCGTTGCCGGCGATGACCAGCAGGAAGAAGAACATATTGTACTCGACCGTCGAGAGCCGCTCCCCGCCCACCTCTCCGTGGACGAGTGTCGTCGTGATGTCGTCGCGTGGATCGCGGCGGCGCTTTTCCGCAAGGGCCATCGCATACTGGAAGAGCTCCATGACCGCGATCTGTGCATCCATCGGGCTACCGTAGTCAGGATCCTCTGCGCCGATGAGACAGTTGCTCCAGCGGAAGAGCTTCCAGCGATCCTCACGGGCGACGCCAAGAAGCTCCGCGATCACGAGAAGCGGGAGCTCCGCCGCGACCTCCGTCACGAAGTCGCATTCTCCCTTGTCTGCGATTTTGTCCACGATCTCGCGCGCGAGCTCGCGCACATGGACCTCGAGGCGCCCGATCGTGCGTGGGGTGAAGCCGCGGCTCACGAGCTTGCGGAGCTGGGTGTGTCGCGGGGGGTCCATGTGGATCAGCTGCTGCTGCATGAGCCGCAGATCCGTCTCGACCATATCGGCGTTGATGCAGGTCCCGCGTTCGGAGGAGAAGAGCTCAGGATCCTTGGACACCGCGAGCACGTGCGAGTAGCGCGTCAGGACCCAAAAGCCGCGCTGGTCGATCTCGATGCGCCCGGGCGCGAGCTGGCCACGCCCTTTGCGCCCGGGGTGCCAGTGGATGGGAGAGTGTTCCCGCAGCCATGCGAAGTATTCGTGGGGCACCCCGCGTTCGAAGGTCGTCGGGTCGAACAGATCGATCTGCGAGGTCGTCATGCTGCTCCCGCGCTTCGCCATCAAAGGGAAACGCCGCCGGTTGCCCGGCGGCGTTTCGCACGCTGCGCCCACGGACGGGCGCTACGCCACCTTCTCCAGCACGTGAACCGCGCAGGCGCTTCCGAGCCCGATCACGTGGGTCAGGCCGAATCGCGCATTCGGGACCTGGCGCTTGCCGGCCTCCCCGCGCAGGTGCGTCGAGACTTCGTAGATGTTCGCGATGCCGGTCGCGCCAAGGGGATGGCCCTTCGACAAAAGCCCCCCGGAGACGTTCACGGGGATCTTGCCTCCGAGCGCCGTCTGTCCCTGGTCGATCATCCTGCCGGCCTCGCCGTCTTTGCAGAGCCCAAGGTTCTCGTAGTGCAGGATCTCCGCGGTCGCGAAGCAATCGTGCAGCTCCACGAGCGACAGGTCCTCCGGGCCGATTCCCGCCATCTCGTAGGCTTTCTTCGCGGCAAGACGGGTGCAGGTATTCACGTCGGGCATCACAAGGTCCCGATCCGTCCACGGGTCGCTCGTCAGCACCGACGCCTTCACACGTACCGCACGCTTCAAGCCGAGCTGCTTCGCCTTGCGTTCCGAGGCAAGCACGGCTGCCGCAGAGCCGTCCACGTTCACCGAGCACATCAGCTTGGTGTTGGGATAGGAGATCATCTCCGCGTTCATCACCGTCTCGAGCGGTGTCTCGATCTGGTACATCGCCTTCGGATTGA
>DAIOWK010000176.1:0-7322 GCA_036758525.1 Myxococcota bacterium | reverse complement strand
TTCCGCAGGCCAGCCGGCCGCTGCCGCTAGCGCGCACCAACGTCCTGCTGGGTTAGTGGTCAGGTGTTACGCGTTGTCTGGGGCCCGTGAGCGCTGGACGTCGCTCACGGTGAACGCCGACTCCAGAATTTCCGGGCTTTTCGGCGTTCACCACGGTCTGTGGGGCGGCGGCTGGGACGCGCCTCCATACGCGGACCGCGATAGCGGTGTTGCTGATCAGGCAGATTTCCAACGGGATTCGTTTGTCGAGCACGTATTGAGCCAGGTCGCCGAACTTGACTGCCTTGCCGTCCGCCACCGCGAACTCGGGCTTTCCACCAAGTGCCAGCGTCGCCGTGACCTCTCCCGTCGCGGCGTCAAAGATCGTGGTCGATTGTGAACGTCCATTCATGGTGAGGACGCGGCGCGTCTGCGGCTCGTAGACGATGGCGTCGGGTCCTTCCTGAGTCTTGACTGTGCCGATCACTTTTAAGGTCTTGAAGTCGAAGATGGTGACGCTTGCCGAGCGGCCGTTTGAGGTAAAACCGCGCCCAAGCTCCGGCGCAAGGGCGATGCCGTGAACACCAGGCGTATCCGGAATCTCACCCACGACCTTCCCACGGTCTAGGTCGAGCACCATGACGCGCGTCTCGCGGGAGATGAAGAGCCGCCGGTTGGCAGAGTCCATGGTGAGATAATCCCACCCCCCAAGCTCCCCTAACGCGAGGGTCGCAATCTGCTGATAGCCCGAAGGGCCCGCGGGTGCCTCGTTCGGGAGTACGGCAAGCACCAACGAGAGGAGCGGTACAAGCATGAGAGAAGGCTTCCACCGAGATTGGCCGTTCACGTTCGCGCTCCTAGGGACAAAGGCGTGGCGAGGTGAGTCATCTCTTCCCCGAGCGTGAGCCGGCCCGCATGAAGGCGCGCTCACGCCGAGACCCCGGAGGATGGACCACGGGGTTCCGCTTCGCCGCCCCGCGCGCACGTCCCGAATCCGTTCCTGTGTCCCCCAAGAGGCCCGTTTCATCCCGACGCTTTTTCAGGCCTTCATCCAAACGTAGGGCAAGCCAATGCCTGGGCGACACGCAGAGCTAAGATGCTTGCGAGGGGATCGCATGCGCAGATTTGGCTCCCGTCCCGCTCACCCTGGGCTCGCGGTCTGCGGATGACTGCGCGGACGCTCGCGGACGAAGACACGTCCTTGCGCCAAGCGGATCGCGCCACACGGCCCGCGCTCCGGCCAAGAACCGCGCGGGCCTTCGCGCTTGCGCTTACTGCCCTCTCCCTCGGCTGTCGCCACTTTGAGCCCGCACCCCTTTCACCCGAAGCGTCGGCAGACGAACTCGAAAGCCGGTCGCTCAGCGATCCTGGTTTGCGTTCTCTCTTCGAACAAGTACTGCAGAGTCCGCCGACACAGTGGCCCCTCGAGAAGTGGGACTTAACCGCGCTCACCCTGGTCGCGCTTTACTACCAGCCGAGTCTCGACTTGGCCCGCGCCCAGTGGCAGGTGGCGGAGGCAGGAGTGGCCACCGCGGGCGCACGACCCAATCCGACGCTTTCCCTGCTGCCCCAATTCGTCTCGAATACCGACCCTGGTGTCGGAGCGTCGCCCTGGGTGGTGACCGCTTCGCTCGATTGGCCGATCGAGACGGCGGGCAAGCGCGGATACCGGATCGAGCGCGCCGAGGAGCTTGCTAGCGCCGCGCAGCTCGCGCTCGAGAGCGCCGCCTGGCAGGTTCGCGCTCGGGTGCGCGCTCAGCTGCTCGATTTCGTCGCGCTCCGGGAGCGGGCTCTTCGACTCGCCGAGCAGCTCGCGAGCGAGCAGCAGGTGGTGAGCCTCCTCGAGGAGCGAGTGCGGCTCGGAGCGGCGTCGCATGCCGAGCTCGCCCCGGCGAGACTGGCCGCGCTCCAATCTTCCGCAGACCTTGCAGAGGCGGAGCGGCAGCGCGCGGAGGCTTGGGTGCGATTCGCCGAGGCACTGGGCGTCACCCCGCGCTCGCTCGAGGGGATCCAGATCGACTTTTCCGTCGATACCGATCTCGCGGGAGGCAGCCTCGCCGGGCTCCCATCGGAGGAGATCCGGCGGCGCGGGCTCCAAAACCGCGCCGATTTGAAGGCGGCCCTCGCGGAGTACGAAGCCACGCAATCCGCTCTCCAGCTGGAGATCGCCCGGCAGTACCCGGACCTGCGAATCGGTCCTGGTTACGAATACGATCAAGGGCTCAACAAATGGGCCGTGGTGGGCATTTCCGTTGAGCTTCCGGTCATGAATCGCAACCAGGGTCCGATCGGGGAAGCGGAGGCGCGGCGCAGCGAGGCCGCGGCACGCTTCGTGGCCCTCCAGGCCCAGGCAATCGCCGAGATCGACCGCGCACTCGCAAACCAAGAGGCTGCCCGCGAAGCGCTGCGCCGCAGCGACTCGCTCCTCGCGGCGGAGCACGAGCGCGTGCGCGCCACCGCGCAAGCGCTTTCGGCTGGGGCGGTGGACCGCTTGGCCTTGCAGACCGCGCAGGCCGAGGCGGCTCGCGCCGAACGCATTGCGCTCGACGCCAAGGTTCGCGTTCAGCAGGCGATTGGCGAGCTTGAGGCCGCCGTCCAAGAGCCCGTCGAGTCGGCCCCGAAGGCGCCGGGGGGGGAACCCCCGGCCCCCGGAAGCTCCCCGTGAGACGAACGCTCTGGGGTGTCGCGCTCGGTGTCCTGGCGGGTGCCCTCGCCAGCTGGATCGCGCTGCGACCGGCCGGGCATTCTGCGGACGCGGAGAAGAAGAGCGAGGGCGAGAAGATCGCTCCCCCGGCGGTCGTCACACGCAGCGCCGAAGGCGCCGTGATCCAGCTTGGCCCCGGAACGCGGGATCGCATCGGCCTTCAAGTCACGACCCTCGCGCAAACCCAGCTCGCGCAGGAGCTGCGTGGAGTGGGTCGGGTGCTCGATCCCTCTGCACTGGCGGTCCCCTTCTACGATCGCGAATCCGCACGCACCGCCCTCGAAGTCGCGGAAAGGGAGTACCAGCGGGTCGCCACACTGCAGCGCGGGAGTGCCAATGCCTCCCAGCGCGACCTGGAGGTCGCACGCGCCACGCTGGAGCGGGACCGCGCTGCCTTTCAAAGCGCGCAGGCGCGCCTGCTCTCGGTCTTTGGCCCGGAGCTGGTGGCACGCCGGGAGGAACTCGCGGCCTTGGTGCCAGCACTTGCCGCGCGCGAGGTTGCGCTGGCGCGCATCGACCTCCCGGTGGGCGAGAAGCCGACCGTCCGCCCGACCGGGGCGCGTGTCGCGGCCCTCGCAGACGAAGCGGCCGAGCCGCAAAACGCGCTCGTCCTAGGCCCTGCGCCCGACGCGGATCCCGTGATCCAGGGTCGAGGCTTCCTGGTGCGGATCGAGCACACGCCTTGGCCCCCGGGCACCGCCCTCGTAGGTTTTCTCGCCGTGGGAGACCGTCCGACCGCAGGCGTCCTCGTGCCGCGCTCCGCATTGGTTCGATTTGAGGGGCAGGTCTTCGTCTACGTGGAGCATCCGGAGGACATTAACACAATTGAGCGTCGACCGATCGAGGTCGCACAGCTGACGCGCGACGGGGCGTTCATCGAAGCGGGCCTTGCTGCCGGCGAGCAGGTGGTCGTCGTGGGTGCGCAGCAGCTGCTCTCGACGGAACTCGCGGGCGCGATCTCGGAGGATTGAGATCCTCGGATCTCCAGGCACACGATGCTACGCGCCATCGTCTCCTTCTGCCTGCGATTCCGGGGTGTGGTGATTGCGCTCGCCGCCATCGTTCTCGTTCAAGGCGTGTCCGCCGCGCGTCACGCGAAGCTCGACGTCTTCCCCGAGTTCGTCCCGCCTCAAGTGGTCGTTCAGACCGAGGCTCCCGGCTTCGCCGCAGAGCAGGTCGAGACGCTCGTCACGACTCCCGTGGAAGCGGCGATCGGGGGTCTTAGCAATCTGCAGGCCCTGCGCTCCGCGTCGATTCAGGGACTCTCCGTCGTAACGGTGGTGTTCGAAGAAGGCACGGACATCTTTCGCGCGCGTCAGCTCCTCGCCGAAAAGCTCGCCGGGGCTTCCGCCCGGCTGCCGCAGGGAGCCCATCCCCCGACCATGTCCGCGCCCACGTCGTCCACCATGGACCTCTTGAAGATCGGGCTCGTTTCCGACCGTCTCTCACCGATGGCGCTCCGGGCACTCGCCGACTGGACAGTTCGGCCGCGACTGCTCGCGGTTCCCGGTGTCGCCCAGGTCACGGTGTTTGGGGGCGAGGTGCGCCAGCTCCAGATCCAGCTGGAACCGGATCGGCTGGTGGCCCACGCTCTCGCCCTGGCAGATGTGCTCGCGGCCGCGCGGGCCTCGACGGGTGTTGTGGGCGCCGGCTTCATCGATACGCCGAACCAGCGCATTGTGCTCGAGACCCAGGGCCAGGCGATCGAGCCGCAGGTGCTCGCGCAGATCGAAGTCGCACGGCGTGGCGCGGCGGTCGTGCGGCTTGGCGACGTGGCGCGGGTGGTGGAAGCGGGTGCCCCCAAGTTTGGAGACGCCCTGATCCAAGGCCGGCCGGGTGTGCTCCTCACCCTGCTGAGCCAACATGGCGCGAACACCCTCGAGGTCACGCTCGCCGTGGAGCGCGCCTTGGGCGAACTCCGTCCCGTGCTCGATCGGGAGGGCGTTACGCTTTACCCGAGCCTCCATCGCCCCGCCACGTTCATCGAGACTGCCCTCCACAATCTCCGCACCTCCCTCTTGCTCGGCGCCGTCCTCGTCACGGTGGTGATCTTTGCCTTCCTCGGACACGGGCGCACCGCGCTCATCTCCCTCTCCGCGATCCCGCTCTCGCTCCTTTCCGCGGTCATCGTGCTCAACTGGCTCGGCCAGACGCTCAACACGATGACGCTCGGAGGTCTCGCCATCGCGATCGGCGAGGTGGTGGATGACGCCATCATCGACGTCGAGAATATCTTCCGTCGGCTGCGCGAGAATGACGCGCTCGAGCACCCGCGCGGGGCGCTCCGCGTGGTGCTCGAAGCCTCGCTCGAGGTACGCCGCGCGATCGTGTTCGCGACGCTCGTGGTGGTGACGGTCTTCTTGCCCGTCTTGACCTTGACAGGCCTCCAAGGCAGCTTTTTTGCCCCGCTCTCCCTGGCCTACATCGCTGCGGTCTTGGCGTCCCTGGTGGTGGCGCTCACGGTGACTCCCGCGCTCTCGCTGGCTCTGCTCGGCGGGCAGGTTCGGACGCTGGAGGAGCCCCGGCTCCAGCGCTGGGTCAAAGCCAGCTATCGCCGGCAGCTTTCGCGGGTCGCCGCCCATCCACGTCGAGTGGTCGCCACCGTCGCCCTGCTCTGCACAGGAGCGCTCGCAGCGCTGCCGTTCTTTGGGGGCGAGTTCCTGCCGGATTTCCGTGAGGGACACTTCGTCCTGCAGGTGTCCGCCGTTCCGGGTACCTCGCTCGACGAACTGCGACGGATCGGGACGGCCATTTCCCGGGCGCTCCTTCTGCTGCCGGCGGTCGCCACCGTCGAGCAGCAGCTCGGCCGCGCCGAACAGGGAGAGGATACCTGGGGCCCCCACCGCAGCGAGTTCCACGTCGAGCTCAAACAGGAGAGCGCGGGGAGGCAGGCGGGTTTGGCGGACCAGATTCGCAGCCTCTTGGCGGGCTTCACCGGCATTCAATCGGAGGTGCTCACGTTTCTCGGCGACCGGATTGGGGAGACGATCACGGGGGAGGTGGCGCCGGTCGTGGTGAACCTTTTCGGTGACGATCTCGACGCCCTCGACACCACGGCGCGTGAGGTCGCGCGCGTCCTCTCGACGATTCCCGGAGCCGCGGACGTCGTGGCACAGTCTCCTCCCGGCCTCCCCCGCACGACCATCCGGCTGCGCCCTGAGCGACTCGCGCACTTCGGCTTCCGGCCCACCGAGGTGATGGAGGCCGTCCAAACCGCCTACCAGGGGACGGTTGTGGCGCAAACCCACCGGGCTAACCAAACCTCCGACGTGGTGGTGATCCTGGACGAGGCGAGCCGACGGGATCCCGAGTCGGTGGGGACGCTCTTGGTTTCCAACGGCGAAGGGCAGCGCGTGCCCCTCCAGGTACTCGCGGATGTGTCGCCTTCCTCCGGGCGCTACGAGATCCTCCACGAAGGCGCCCGTCGACGCCAGACGGTGACCTGCAATCCCACAGGACGTGACGTCGTCTCGTTTGTGGCCGAGGCGAAGCGCGCCATTGCCGAGAAGGTCGCGATGCCGCCTGGGGTGTACGCGATCTTTGGGGGCGAGGCGGAGACCCGCACGAAGGCTCGCAACGAGCTCTTCTCTCACTCCGCGATCGCGCTCGTGGCCGTCGTGCTGCTCCTCGCCGTGGGCCTGCGAAGCTGGCGGAACCTGGTCCTCGTGCTGGCAAACCTGCCCTTCGCGCTCGTGGGCGGTGTGTTGGCGGTGGCGGTGGCGGACTTGCTCGACCCGACAGCGGGTCGGATCTCGATCGGGACGCTCGTGGGCTTCGTGACGCTCTTCGGGATCACCACTCGAAACTCGCTCATGATGATCTCCCACTTCGACCATCTCGTGACCCACGAGGGACTCGCCTGGGGCGAAGGCACGGCGCTGCGAGGAGCCACGGAGCGCGTGATCCCGATCCTCATGACGGCGAGCGTCACGGGTCTGGGTCTCGCCCCGCTCGCCTTCGGCAGTGGCCAGGCGGGCCGAGAGATCGAGGGTCCGATGGCGATCGTGATTCTCGGCGGGCTTGTGACCTCGACGGCGCTGAATCTCCTGGTGCTGCCAACGCTTGCGCTGCGCTTCGGACACTTCGCCCGGCGTCCAGAAGAGACCGAGGCCAGCGGGGCGGCCTGACTCCCGGGAGGCGATTCGAGAGGACTGCCCTGCGCGGGGGCCCGAGCGGCGCTCGGGGGTTCAGGCGGGGGTAAAGAGATTTCTCCCGCTCTCGTGGGAGACGCTGCCCCTGCGCCCAATGCCCTCGTGGGCTGCAAAATCTTCCAAGAGGGCGCGCTCGCCAGGCGTATTGGCAAGGAAGCGTCGCCCATCGAGCAGACGCCCCACCACGATCCCCCGTTCCGGAGCGCCCTCGCGGTTGTACGTCACGGTGTAGGTCTCGACAGTCGCGGGGCCGGAGGCCCTTTCGGCGAGCTCCACAGGCGCGGGGGAAGGCGGCGCGGCTTCGGAGAGCGGCGCGAAGGCGCCCTTGGCCTGCGCTCCCGGCGGGGCGGAGGCCAAGACGCAGGCCGAATGCTTGGTCAGATAAAAGCCGTTTCCCGTGACAAGGCCCCGCCTCCCGGGCACCTCACGCAGGCGCTCGACCATCGCAGCGACGGCATGGAGTGTATAGTTATTCCCTGGCCCCCCCG
>DAIOWK010000175.1:0-7341 GCA_036758525.1 Myxococcota bacterium | reverse complement strand
CGATCTTCGAAGGCGTGAAGCCGATCCTCGAGCTCAAGGTCGTGGCGCGCAGCCTGTTTGGCAGCTAGTCGAAATCCTCGACGCGCAGGGAAAAGCTTGCTTCGAGGCTCTCGCCCGCTGCGAGCACGACCACGCCGGTGCCAGATTGACCCGCCGCGAGAAGATTGAAGCCGTCGTTTGCGTGGGACACCGGCTCGACGGCGAAGAAGGGCTCGCCTTCGGGCGAATACACGATCACGTGGCGCAAGTGCGCACTCGCCTCCATCACGAGCCGCACGCGACTTTCCGGCCAGCGGATTTCTGCGTGGCCATCCCAGCCAGCGAAACAATCATCGAGGACAACGTCGAGGGGCCGGAGCTTCGAGAAGTCCTGCTCGGGCTTTAGCGCCACCGGCGGACCGATGGGAAGCGCAGGGAGTTCGGGGGAGCCGGGATATACCCCGCGCACCGCGAGCTCGAGTTCTACCTCCTCGTGCGCGCCGCCGAGCGCCCGGTTGAAGTAGGGATGGAAGCCGAGGCCCGCCGGCATGCGTGTCGGGCCGGCGTTCACGACCCGCAGCGTGTTGCTGAATACCCCGTTCTCGAGCCGATACGCGACCTCGGCCAGGAATGGAAATGGGAAGTGGACATCGCGGAACGCCCGCGAGTCAAACGAGAGGGTGCAGCCGTGGTCGCAACAGTGGGTCACCTGCCAGGACCGGTCGCGCACGTCGCCGTGGATCGCGTCCTTCTTGGGATGATGGAGCTCGTAGCTTCTACCTTCGAAGCGAAAGCGTCCGTCTCGCAACCGATTCGAATACGGCACGAGGAGGAAGCTCGCGGCATCCGAGGAGCGCAACAAGGGCTCGGGGGCCCGTCGCAGGAGTGGCGTGAGGGATCCGCCGCGCTCGAGAGACAGATCGACGATGCTCGCGCCCACGTCGGGCGCGACCTGCAGGCGCAGACGATCGTTCACGACCTCGAGCGGCATCACGGGACGAGGAGCACCTTTCCCACGTTCTTGCGATCTTGGATGTAGTGATGCGCCTTGGCCGCCTCGTCGAACGCGAACTTGGCCGAGATCACCGGACGCAACGCACCCTCACGATGGAGCTGGAGGAGATCGTCCATCCAGGACGCGACGCGGTCGATCTCCTGCCAGAGATGGCCGAGATTCACGCCGAAAACGCCTTTGTTCTCGTTGATGAGCTGCACGGGAGAAAAGCGCAGGCGGAGCGTAGAGAGGAGTGCGGGGGCCGCCCTCAAGTAGCTCCGGCGCTTCCCGCTCGCCGCTGCGGAGAGCCCAAACATGCCGAGCCGACCGGACGGCGCGAGCACGCGGTAGCTCTTGCGGAAGGATGCGCCGCCCACCGCATCGAGTACGAGGTCGACGCCCCGGGCATGCGTAAACTCGCGGGTCCGCTGCTCGAAGTCTTGCTTTCGATAGTCGATGCAGAAGTCCACTCCGATCGATTTTAGGAAGTCATGCTTCGTCGTGGAGGCAGTGCCGATCACTCGGGCACCGATCCGCTTCGCCAGCTGGATGACCGCGATTCCGACGCCTCCGCCCGCGGAGTGCACGAGCACGGTCTGGCCCTTGCGCAGTCCACCCATGACGACGACCAGCTGGTAGGCGGTCAGATAGTTCACCGGGATCGCGGCAGCCTCCTCCAGCGTCATCCCAGGGGGCCGGCCGTAGACTTGGGGCTCGGGTACGCAGACCACGTCGGAGTAGCCTCCAAAGCGCGTAAGGGCAAAGACGTCCTTCCCGATCCAGCTCGCATCCACCCCGTCCCCGACCGCGTCGATCCTGCCTGCGACTTCGTACCCCGGGACGACCGGCATGGGCGGCAGATCGTCATACATCCCCATGCGCCCCATCACGTCCGCAAAGTTGACGCCTGTCGCTGCGACGCGAATCCGCACCTGTGTGGGGCCCGGCAGGGGATCCCGCTCTTCGCGAAGTTCGAGCACCTCAGGCGGTCCCGGCTTCGGGATCCAGATTTGACGCATGGCGGTGTCCCTCCTTGTGGCGGCCCGGATGCGCGGCTTTCGACCCACGCTCCCGTCCGAGAGTACCACCGGGCAAAAGACGCCGTGCGTGCAAGCCCCGAGGCTCGGGTTGTGGAGGGAGGCCCGGGAGAGCAGCGCTTTCGGGATCCGCCATTTCCGGACCGCAGCAAACGCCCCAAGCCCCACGAAAGGCGCACTCTTCATGCAATTGGCGTTGACACCCGCCCCCCGGGCTCGTACCCAGGAGACGCGATGGACGACGCGACGCCCAGACCGTATGTGCCCGCGTCGGCCTCGATGACAGAGCTTACGCTGCGCGGTCTCGTCGTGGGCTCGCTCCTCGGCATCTGCTTCGCCGCCTCCTCGGTCTACCTCGGACTCAAAATCGGCCTCACAGTCTCTGCTTCGATCCCCATCGCCGTTCTCTCGATCACGCTTTTTCGCGCCTTCGGCCGGGCCACCATTCTCGAGAACAACATCGTCCAGACCACCGGATCGGCCGGGGAATCGATCGCAGCGGGTGTCGCCTTCACGCTCCCGTCGCTCCTGCTCATGGGTTTTGACCTCGATGTGGTGCGCGTCACCCTGGTCGCGCTGTTGGGTGGCGGGCTCGGCGTTCTCATGATGATCCCGCTGCGCCAGGGACTGATAGTCCGAGAGCACGGGCGGCTGCCCTATCCCGAGGGCACAGCCTGCGCTCAGGTGCTGATCGTCGGCGACCAAGGTGGCACCAGTGCAAAAACCGTATTCAGCGGCTTTGGCCTGGGCGCGCTCTTCAGCCTGCTCGGAAACGTGGGGAAGTTTTGGGGCGAGTATCCGTCCTGGAGCTTCGACCGCTTCTTTCCCGGCGCCTCGCTTTCTTTCGAGGCGAATCCCGCCCTCCTGGGCGTCGGCTACATCATCGGGACGCGGATCGCATGCGTGATGCTGGCAGGCGGAGCGCTCTCGTTCTTGGTCCTGATCCCGCTGATCCACATGTTTGCCCCCGAGCTGACTTCGCCGCTCATCGCCGGCGGAGCCAAGCCCGTTCGGGAGATGACCCCGGGGCAAATCCGCAACGCTTTCGTGCTCTACATCGGCGCGGGCGCGGTGGCGGCTGGCGGCATTCTGAGCCTCGTGCGTTCGCTACCTACGCTCTGGGCTGCGTTCCGCCGGGGCGCGGCGGACTTCTCTGCGAGCGGGGCCGCGGCTCTGCCGCGCACCCAGCGCGACCTTCCCTTCTCTCTGGTCGTCGGAGGCAGCTTCGCCCTCGTCGCCGCGATCGCGCTCGCGCCCCCCCTCGGAATCAACGCGCTTTCGGCCGCCCTGATCGTCCTGTTCGGTTTTTTCTTCGTCACCGTCTCGAGCCGCATCACCGGCCAAATCGGCTCATCCTCTAATCCGATCTCGGGAATGACGGTGGCGACTCTCCTTCTGACCTGCTTGCTGTTCGTGGCCGCAGGCTGGTCGGGCGTGCCCTACAAAGAGATGGCTTTGTGCACCGCGGCCCTGGTCTGTGTCGCCGCCAGCAACGGCGGCACCACTTCGCAGGATCTTAAGACTGGCTTCCTCATCGGGGCGACACCCCGCGCGCAGCAGATCGCGATCATGGTGGGCGTTGTAACCAGCGCTCTCGTGATCGGGTGGACGCTGCTCTACCTGAACGAGACCGCCACGACCTACGCCGTGCGCAGCTATCCGGATTTCGTCGCCACCGACCAAAGCGTGCGCGAGCTTACGAGCGATGACCCCGCCCGCCTTGCCTTCGCTTCCGCGCCCCACGAGTTCCGGGGGACGCGCTATCGCGTGCTCTATGTACGAAAGCCGACGCAGGGGGTTCCGACCGGCAAGTATCTCGTCGGGAGCGACGGGCAGATCGCCTACCTCGTCGACCCGGGCGTGTGCGGAGTCGAGCCCGAGCAGCGCGCCGCCGACGGCAGCGTGGAAAAGACCGTGTCGAAGTTCGATGCCCCGAAGGCGCAGTTGTTTCGGCTGATCATCGACGGCGTACTCGGCGGCGACCTCCCCTGGGCCCTCGTCCTTGTCGGCGCCGCCCTCGCCCTCCTGGTGGAGCTGTGCGGGGTCCCCTCCCTGCCGTTCGCAGTGGGCGCCTACCTGCCGTTCTCCACATCCACGTCGATCGCCCTCGGCGGGGCGGTGCGCTGGCTCGCGGACCGGCACTCCGAGGGCGAGAGCGATCCCTCAGACTCCGCCCCGGGCGCGCTCTTCTCCTCGGGCCTGATCGCGGGAGGCGCGATCGCCGGCCTGTTCTACGCCGCGCTCGCGGGCCTTGAGACGACGACCAAGGACGCGAGCGGCGCCGTGCACCCAGTACCACTTCTCGAGCATTGGGGACTCGTGCTCTCACACCGACTGCTGGGTGCCGAGGCCGCGCGGCGCCTCGAGGCGAACGCGGCCTGGTCGATTGTGCCCTTCCTTGCCCTGGCGGCGGTCCTGCTGTGGGTCGCGCGCCGCCGCGGGCGGCGCCTTGCCTCCTCCTAGGCGGCTATCTGCAGCCCGAGCCGAGCACGCGCCGTTCCGGGCCGCACCGCGCCCCGCTGCCCACCCGGGCTCGGGGCAGGAGTCACGCTCCGCCCTCGCCACGGCGCTGCGCATGCGCGTAAGATGGGTCAAGGAGAACCCCCTCATGCGCGTCGAATTCGGTGGCGATCCGACCGGGCCCCTGGCGGGCATCCGGGTGATCGACCTCTCGACGGTGGTGTCTGGCCCGCTTTGCACCCAGGTGCTCGGCGACCTCGGTGCCGAGGTTTGGAAGGTCGAACCCCTCGCAGGTGACACCTCGCGGCGTCTTGGCCCGCCATTCCGAGCCGGTCTCACCGGCTTTTTCGCTCACTTCAACCGCAATAAGCGGAGCATCGCTCTCGATCTAAAGCGCACGGAAGGGCAGGACGCCGCCCGGCGCCTCGCGCTGCGCGCGGACGTTCTCGTGGAGAACTACCGGCCCGACGTCGTGACACGCCTGGGCCTTGGGTACGAGGCGCTCTCCCGCGAGAACCCCAGGCTTGTCTATCTCTCGATCAACGGTTTCGGTCCCTCCGGACCTTACCGGGACCTCCCCGCGTACGACACCGTGATCCAAGGCCTCGCCGGATTTATGCCTTCCCAGGGCGGTGACGGAACGCCGCAGCTCGTGAAGAGCATCATCGCCGACAAAGCCACCGCGCTAACCGCCGCCTATGCGGTGATGGCGGCTCTCGTGGCCCGCGAGCGCGGCGACGGTCGTGGCCAGTACGTGC
This sequence comes from Myxococcota bacterium, assembly GCA_036758525.1. Taxonomy (GTDB): domain Bacteria; phylum Myxococcota_A; class UBA9160; order UBA9160; family UBA9160; genus UBA9160. Next base: position 2,113 of record DAIOWK010000175.1, on the reverse strand, counting down.
AGGTACCCATGCTGGATGCATTCGCAGCGTTCATGCTGCCTGATGTGATGACCAAGGAGGTGTTCAAAGCAGAGGATCCGACCCCGCGACCCAAACTCCCCGAAGTGCATCGCACATGGGAGACCGCGGATGGTCACGTCGTCCTGCTGGTTCTCGAAGACCATCAGTTCGCCGCTCTATGCCACACGATCCGCCGCGAAGACATGCTGGACGATCCGCGTTGCAAGAGCCTGTTGACCCGCCTCATGCACGGACGCGCGCTCTACCAAATCCTCGAGCAGGAACTGCGCAAGTGGCCGACGGCGGATCTGCTTGAGCGGGCACGGCGCTTCGGCGTACCGCTGGCGCCCGCCAATGGGATCGATGACTTCCTGCGCGACCCCCAGGTGCACGCCAACGAAACGGTGTTGGAAGTCGATGATTCCGAGGCCGGGCCCATGCGCTTTCTGCGCAACCCGGTCCGCTTTGGGCGCACGCCGGCGAGCCTGCGTGAGCGCCCGCCGCGTCTTGGCGAGCAGACTGACGCCATCCTGACGGAGGCGGGTTTCTCGAGCGATGAAATCGCACAGCTGCGCGCGGAGCACGTCATCGCCTGAGGGAGCGCGGCCCGGTGCCGCGAGCACCAAGGCAGGGCCTTCCGTTCGACATCTCATTCCCGCGCCATGGCGGACGCACGTCGCTTAGCGTCTCGGTGGCCAGGGCACGAGCTTCGGAACGCGCTGTGTGTGTTCGGCGTAGCCAGGGCGCCGCGCCAGGCTTCGTTCCTCGAGCATGGGAATGCTGGCGAACACGAACATGCACGTCATGGCGACGGGGCCGATCACGGTCCACGCCCACGCCGGGTGGGCAGCCAAGCCGAAGAGCCAGAGACCCCACCAGAAGCCGAGCTCGCCAAGGTAGTTGGGGTGGCGCGAGTACGCCCAGAGCCCGCGTGCACAAATCTGACCGGGCTCTTTGCTGCGGTTGAAGCTGCGCAGCTGCTCATCGGCGATCGTCTCGACCGCAATCGCGCCGCCGGTCACGACGAGGGCCAGCCAGTCGAGGGCACCAAAGGGCTCCTTCCCGAGGGCAAGCGCTGCATAGAGTGGGAGGCAACCGAGGAACACCTGCAGCGTGGGGAAGTAGTGGATCGCCCCCAGGCTCACGAACCAGTACGGCAGCCTGGTATTCGCGCGCAAATCGCGGTAGCGCCAGTCCTCGTGGTGGAGACCCGGCCAGCCGCAGGCCCAGTTGTAGGTGAGGCGTATTGCCCAAGCGATCACAAGCCAGAGCACGAGCGCGTGGCGCAGGGAGGGGCCGCCACTCGTCGGCAGGACCTGCATCCAATAAAGCGCAACGACGGGAGGCGCGACGCTCCAGTAGGGGTCGTACACGCTCGAGTTGGAGAGCGCCATGCTAAAGGCAAAGATCGCCAGCGTGGCCGCGGTGTCAGCCGCCAAGACGGTGAGGACCGGGTTTGCGGAACCCATCACGAGGCCCACGGCGAAGGCAACGCCGAGCGCCACCAGGTAGGCGGCGATCACGATGCCGAACGAGGTGCTGCGCAAAGCAGCCGAAACGCGCGCAGGAGGACCCATGCCGCCCCGAGCTTACGATAGGCCCCGGGCGCCGGCGCGGTCCGAAACTTCCGGCACCACGGTCGCGAGGGGAAGAAGGAGCCAAACCACCTACCTTGCCCCACGTCCCTCCCGAGGACGCTTTCTCCCCCGCCCGAGAATCGCCCGGGGCAAGCGCCGTGCGATGAAGTACCTCACACTGGAGGGCATGCCGCCGAGTCCGGAAAAGAGGCGTCTGCTCGCGAGCGTGCCCCTTTTCGCGTCGCTCGAAGAGCGTGATCTCGACGCCCTTCTCGCTGTGACGACCACAAGGCGACTCGCTCCCCGGGAGGAACTCTTTCACAAGGGTGACCCTGGGGAGCAGCTCTACGTCGTGATGAGCGGTCGGCTCAAGGCGAAGGCGGAGGGCGCGGATGGCAAGGAGGTCATCTTCTCCCTGATGGGGCCCCGGGAGGTGATCGGCGAGATCGCGCTCCTCGACTCGAACCCGCGCTCCGCAACCGTCGAGGCGATCGAGGCATCCGAGCTCCTCGCGCTCCATCGGCGTGACTTCTTGC
>DAIOWK010000174.1:0-7353 GCA_036758525.1 Myxococcota bacterium | reverse complement strand
AAGCCGCCGAGCTCGCCGCCTGCCTCCCGAGCCCGGACCAGAACAATCCCCAGACACGGAGCCCCCGCTTCGAGCGGCGAGCTGACAAGATCGAGCGTTACCTCGACGCCGCAGGCGAGTAGGAGACCCAGGATGAACCCCACCACCATGCAAATCGATCTCGCCTCGATCGGCGAGGACGTTCCGCTGCTCCATGGCATCCGCACGGCACGTGCGATCCGCCGGCTGCGAGCCGACCCTGTTCCGCCCGAGCTCGTGCGCAAGGTGTGTGAGGCCGGCACCTTCGCGCCGAGCGGCGGGAATCGCCAGCCCTGGATCTTCGTCGCGGTGACCACACCCGAGGGTCGAGCGTTCGTGGCGGAGCGCTACCAACGCGCGTTTCACGTCTACATCGCCCCTGCGCTCGAGGCGGCGAAGGATCCCCGCTTTCCCGAAGAAAAGCGTCGCAACATCCGTGCTGCGCTGCATCTCGCCGACCACCTGGCAGAGGTGCCTGTGCACTTGTTTGTGGCGGGCTGGACGCGGCGCGGCGAAGCCCAGGCGCAGGCCCTCTTTCCCGCGATCCAGAACGTGCTCCTCGCCTGCCGCGCCGTGGGGCTCGGGGCCTCTCTCACCACCGTGCATCGCGCGTTCGGCGCAGAAATCGACGCCTGGCTTGGCCTGCCTGAAGGCTGCCCGAGCTGCGCACTCCTGCCGATCGGCTGGCCCCTCGGTCGATACGGGCGACCGCCGCGCCGTCCCGTGGAAGAGTGCCTGTTCTGGGAGCGCTACGCGCCGCGTTCGGAGCACGCCCTGCTGGGTCAGGGCTCGGCGGGCACAACGATGACTTTGCCATGGGTCTTGCGGGAGCCGAGCGCCTCGAGGGCGAGCGGGAGCTCCTCGAGCGAGTATCGGCCGTAGATCACGGGCTCGATCTTCCCTTCGGAGAAGAGCCGAAAGAGCGCTTCGAAGGTCTCCGGAATCCGCTCGGGCTCGTGCAGCGCATACGCGCCCCAGTGGAGCCCCACGACCGCGATGTTCTTGAGCAGAATGCGATTCGCCTTAATCGCAGGAATCGGCCCACTCGCAAAACCGATCACGAGCAGCCGTCCGTTCCAGGCGATGCATTTCAGCGACTGGTCCGTGATCTCCCCCCCAACGGAGTCATAGATCACATCCGCCCCTCGACCGCCCGTGGCCTGCTTCACGGCCTCCACCCAATTCGGATCTCGATAGTCGATCACGACGTCGCTCCCGGCCTTGCGCGCGACTTCGAGCTTCTCAGGGCTTCCCGCGGTGGCGAGCACCCGCGCACCGAGCGCTTTTCCAATCTGCACCGCGGCGAGACCGACACCGCCCGCCGCGGCGTGCACCAGGAGGTTCTCCCCGGGTTCGAGGTGCGCACGAAAGACCAGAGCGGCGTAGGACGTGGGGTAGACGATGGGGAGCGCGGCTCCCTGCTCGAACGACATGCCGGCGGGCATCTTCCAGGCCGCCTTCGCCGGTACGACGGCGCGCTCAGCAAAGGCTCCGAGCGGAACGGACCCGAGCACGCGATCGCCCACCGCGAAGCCCGCCACGCCGGGACCGACCTCTCGCACCACACCCGCGAGCTCCGCTCCTGGGATGAACGGAAAGGGCGGACGAACCTGGTAGCGCCCCTGCACCATCAAGATGTCGAAGAAGTTGCAGCCCGCTGCTTTCACCTCGACCCCGAGGTGTCCTGTGACGAGCTTCGGTTCGGGTGCTTCGCGCACCTTGAGCTCTTGCGGCTCCATAAAGCGGTCCACCACGATGGCGCGCATCAACGACCTCCTCCTATCGACCCGTGCATTCTACCCGCTCTAGGCTCGACCATGGCTCGGTGCGCATCGGGCTCAAGGACGCTGCCACAGGGCAGGTGGGCGGCGAGCCTCGTCGCCCAAGGCGCCGGGTCGAGCGCGTGCCCGCTGCTGGGGCACGACACCCCCCAGCGAGACAAGCCCGATTCGCGGGGAAAAGTCGCCCGCGCGGTCCTCCGAAAGGTCGAGGGAAGGCCGTGGGGAGCGCTCCATGCTCGAGATCGTCGTCGTGCTCTGCGTCTTTGTGGCGATGGCCGGATGGGTGCTCGCGACGGCGGTTGCCACGGTGGAGACCGTTTTCGTGACGGGTCTTTGGCTCGTCTTGGGGGGGCTCGCCTTCGGCGTGCCGACGGGCTTTCTCTACCACCTGGCGCTGCGGCGCAGCCTGCTGCGGAGCGGCTCGCTTCCCGCGCACTGGTGGCTGCGGCCGACGCAGCTTCACGACCACATCCCCGGCGCCGACCGGCGCCTCGTGCTCGGCTTCTGCTATGCAGGCGCCATCGGGTTTCTCGTCACCCTGCTCGGTTGCGTGATCGTCGCGATCGGCGCATGGCGGACCTTCTAGCCGCGAGCGCGGCTACCACTGAAGCGTGTCTGGCAGGAAGGAAGCGACCAGATCTTCATAGTAGGGGCGAAGGCGATCAAAGGCCGGCCGCTCTGGGCTCTTCGAGTACAGATCGTACGGGTTGAACTCACGCACCACCGCGAGCAGACGGCGATCGTTCGCATTCATCAAGAATTCGTATTCCCGCTCGCGGTGCGCGGCGTAGAAACTGTGCCAGCGCACGATCGCGAGTGCCTCCTCCGGGAGGTAGGGGCGAAGGACATGGTAGAGATACTCGTCATGCCCCCAGGAGAGGTGAACATTGTCGAGGCCGCAGCCCTCGGAGTAGATGCCCGTGCGGGAGGCGTACTCGGGCACCCGAGCGTCGGGGTTTTTGGAGAAGAACTCGGGGTAGACAATCTTGTCGGAAAAGGCACAACCCACGGGAAACGTGTCGCCCACCACCGCCCACTGCGGCTCGCCGAAAAGACAGAGCACCTTTCCGAGGTCGTGCAGAAAGCCGGCCAACACCATCCACGGGGGGCGACCGTGGCGGCGCAGCGCCTCCGCCGTCTGTAGCGCGTGCTCGATCTGAGGGAGCTCGAGATCGGGATCGCTGTCGTCCACGAGCTGGCTCAGGTACTCAACCGCCTGCCACACGCCCATGCGACGCCGGCGGAGCGGCACGTACTCCGCCTTCTTGGCGAGAACGAATGCAAGCGTCTGCCGCGCATGGTTCTCGCGGTAGAAGTCCGCAACGCTGGCTCGCGCCTCCAGCCCGTAGTTTCGGAACTCGCTCGCGCTCTTTCCCCCGCTCACAGAACACTCGTTCCGTGACCCTTCCAGTAGGGCTGCCGCAGCACACGCTTCAAAATCTTCCCTGAACCGGTGCGCGGAATCTCCGAGACAAAGGATACCGAGCGCGGCAGCTTGTAACCGGCGAGATGCTCGCGCGCAAAAACAATCAGCTCACGCTCGGTGAGCGTGTGGCCCTCCCGCAGTGCAACCGCCGCGTGCACGCTCTCCCCCCACGCGTCGCTCGGGATGCCAAACACCGCCACGTCGAGCACCGCGGGATGGTGCTCGAGGGCGGCCTCGATCTCCGCGGGATAGATGTTCATGCCGCCCGAGATGATCATGTCGTTCTTGCGATCGCAGATGAAATAAAAGCCTTCTTCGTCACGGTAGGCGATGTCGCCGACCGTGAAGAAATCCTCCCGTCGACTCTTCTCGTACTTTTCCTGCGCCTTGTAGTAGGTGGCGAAGACGCTCCTGCTGCGCACGTAGAGTTCGCCCGGTCGATGCGGCTCGGAGATCTCCTCGCCACTTTCGTCGAGCAACCTGAGCTCGACGCCCGGTGCGGGCTTACCGCACGAGCCCGGCTTGCGGCGCTGATTTTTGGGCTCAAGGATCGAGTTCACGCCAAGCTCGGTCGAGCCATAGACCTCCCAGAGCGAGTCCTCGGGGAAGTCCCGCAGGTAGGCCTCCTTTAGCGCAAACGACCACGGCGCAGCGTTGGCGATCATCCGCTTCATGCTGGTCCGGTCGTACTTTGCCTTTACCTCTACGGGCAGGTTGCAGACCAGACGGATCGGGGTTGGCGCGGAGAAGGTGGTCGAGACCTGGTAACGATCCACCAAGCGGAGCCAGTCTTCGGCGTCGAACTTGTGCTGGACGACGACGGTGTTGCCAATGCTGTGCGCGAGGCCCATGAAGCCGCCCGGGCCGGAGTGGTAGAGCGGACCGGTCGTCAGATAGACATCCTCGGGCACGTAGCCGATGAACGCCATCATCGCGCGCACCTGGTCGGGGGGACCCGCACCGCGCCGGAGTGCTCCCTTGGGATGGCCGGTCGTGCCTGAGGTGTAGATCATGGTCGATCCCTGATCGCCCTCCCGCGGGCCCAGCGGGGGCGCGCTGCTCGCCCGCGCGAGCAGGGCATCCGCGTCGAGTTGGTCCCTTCCCGGCGTTCCGTCGAAGACCAGCACATGCCGCACCTTCGGTACCTGGGGCAGGATCTTCTCGAACAGCTCCGCGTATTCGGCGTCGGTGTAGACGGAAACCGCATCACAGTTGTCGACGACATACGCCGCTTCCTCGGGCGTAAGCCGGTAATTGAGCGGCACTGCGATGACGCCCGCTTTGCGTGCGGCATGGATCGCGCGAACCAGGGCCACGGAGTTCTGGCCGCACCACACCACCTTGTGGCCAGGCTGGACACCGAGCTCGAGCCAGAGATTCGCGAGCTGGTTTGCCTCCCGCTCGAGCTCAGCGAAGTTCCGCTCCACCGAGCGCGCAGGCATGGAACCTGAGGCCGGTCGATCGTCGATCACCGCAATCTTGCTGGGACGCTGTACAGCGTGAACGGTTAGGAGGTCTTCGGGGGGCGCGGCAGCCATGCGTGTTCTTCTCCTCGGGGACCCCTGGGCGATTCTCGCCTTTTTCGGCGCGCACGGTCAACGCGCGCACAGGCCGCCGAACAGCACGTCGAGGGCCGCCGCGATCGAGGCGCGGCAGCCTTCGGCAGAAACGAGTCCATTTGCCCAGGGAATACGGGCCCCCGTCGTCACGTGGACAATGACCCGCGACGCGGCGAGCACGTCGAGATCGCGCGCGAGCTCTCCGCGCAGCTTGCCGGCCTGGAGAATCTCTGCCACGAGGCCGATCGTGCGGTCCTGGAGGGCGAGCACCCTCCTCGCTACACGGGCCTCGGGCTGCGTGCTCGCGCGCAGCGCGATCGTCGTAAAGTCCGCGTCCTGCGCGAGCAGCGCGTGCTCGAGCTCCAGGAACCGGCCGAGACGTTCGCGGGTGACGGAACGGCGGTCATCGCCCTTGCGGAAGCTCGTCCACGCCTCTTCTTGGCGCGCCGCCAGCTCCTCGATCAGGAGCTCCTCTTTCGACTCGACGTGGCGATAGATCGAGCTCGCGCCCATGCCGGCCCGGGCACCGATCGCGCGCAACGTCGCGCCGTCGAAGCCCCGTTCGCGAAACAGGGCGAGCGCTGCTTCGCGGATCCGGCTCTTGGCCCGGCGGCCGCGCGCGAGCCGCCCGTCGTCGGGCCGGAGCGGTCGGCGACTGCGCGGGGAGGGCGGGTCGTGCGGTGTGGTCGGCGTGGTGGTCACGGGCGTCGCGGTCCCCCCCGGCCGAAGCGCGAGTGCGCAAACAAGATCGCATACAACCTCTACCGGCGGCCAGGAAAGACACGCCCTCGAGGGTCGCCTCGTGCGAGGGACGCCGCGGGGCGTGGGATACGGGGCGGAGCTTCGGCGCGGGCAAGGCGCCGCCTCCTCCCGCCCAGGCTGCGGGAGAATCGCCTTATTCTCCCACGATCTTGATCAGCACCCGTTTCTCGCGCCGACCGTCGAACTCGCCGTAGAAGATCTGCTCCCAGGTCCCGAAGTCGAGCTTCCCGGCGGTGATGGCCACCAGGACTTCGCGGCCCATCACCTCCCGTTTGAGATGCGCATCCCCGTTGTCTTCGCCGGTGCGGTTGTGGTGGTAGGTCTCGGGACTCGGGTCGTACGGGGCGAGCTTTTCGAGCCAGCGCTTGTAGTCCTCATGCAGGCCGGCCTCATTGTCGTTGATGAACACGCTCGAGGTGATGTGCATGGAGTTCACGAGACAAAGTCCTTCCCGCACGCCGCTCTCGCGGACCGCCGCCTCCACATCCCGGGTGATGTTCACAAAATCCATCCGCTGCGGGATGTGGAGGAGAAGCACTTTGCGGTGGCTCTTCACCGCTCCTCGAGCAACCGGCGCAGCGTCTCGCGCATCCGCTCCTCCAGGAAGAGAAGCCGCCGGCGCATGTGCAAGATCACATCGACACCCGCCGGATTCACCCCGAGCTCACGAATCAGTGTCGCCGCCATCCGCAGCTCTTCCGCTTCTTCGGGGGAGAGTTCCTCCGCCTCGAACAGCCCCTCGCGCCGGAGCTCCGGCAGAAGCTCCGGGTCGTCCACGCCGAGGAACCTCAAGATCTCCTTGACCGACGCCCGGGAGCTCATCGGAACAGCCCCTTGCGGGGATCCGGCGGGTCGAACTTGGCGAGGGCTTCGAGCTTCGACTTGGCATCGTCGGAGAGTTCCTTCGGCACACGGATCTGGACCACGGCGTACAGGTCTCCCGGCGCGCCACCCGCAGGGTTCGGCATTCCCTTGCCCCGCAGCCGGAGCCGTTTCCCACTGTCGGTGCCCGGCGGCACCTGCAGCGTGGCCCGTCCTTCGAGGGTGGGAACCTCGACTTTTGCGCCCAGCACGGCCTCCCGCACGGTGATCGGGAGCTCGAGGTGGAGATCGCGCCCCTCCAGCCGAAACACCGGGTCCGGTCGGATGCGGATCGTGGCATGCAGGTCGCCCGGGGGGGCCCCGCCCATGCCCTCGCCGCCTTTGCCGGGTATCCGGATGCGTCCGCCGTCGGCCACGCCGGGCGGGATTCGGACGGTCAGCGTTTCCGTTCGGGCGGCGCCGTCCGCGGTGGGGCGCGTGATCGTGAAGCGATGCTCACCCCCCCGTGCGGCTTCGCGCAGATCAAGCTCCACCTCCGCCTCCATGTCCGGGCCACGCAGGCCCCCGCGCCCCGTACGAGCGCCGCGGGCTCCGCCCGCTCCGCCGGCCCAGCCACGCCGGGAGAAGAGGTCGCCCAGGAGGTCATCCAGGTCGCCGAATGCGAACTCCTCCCCACCCGGCCCCCCGGCCCCGGACCGAGTGCCACCGAAACGCTGGCCGAACGCCTCGCGGGCGCGCCGGGCGGTCTCGGCATCAAAGCCCGTTTCGAGCGAGACGTCGCCGAACTCGTCGTAGGCTCGACGCTTTTCCGCGTTGGAGAGGGTCGCATAGGCCTCCGAAATTGCCTTAAAGCGTTCCTCGGCCGCCTTGTCTCCGGGATTCACGTCGGGATGATGCTTGCGCGCGAGCTTGCGATAGGCCTTGCGAATTGTGTCCTCGTCGGCGTCTCGCGCGACTCCGAGCACTTCGTAGGGATTCTTGCGGC
>DAIOWK010000173.1:0-7408 GCA_036758525.1 Myxococcota bacterium | reverse complement strand
AGTCCGGCCCTGTCTGGGCTTGGGCGCCGAGCTTCCTGAGCTCCCGCTCAAGAGCCGCGAGCCGATCCGTCTCCTTGATGCGGAGGTTCGCAACGTTGCGGATGCGCGTCGAACCTCGGGCGAAGAGTGCAACCACGGCGAGGGCGAGGACTGCATCGGGGAGATCGTTCATGTCCGCGTCGATGCCATGGAGCTCGTCTAGGGAACCGCACACCGCAAGAGACTGGGAGCCGCGCTCGACCGTGCAACCCATCTTCGCAAGCACATCCACGAGTCGAAAGTCCGACTGCAGGGATTCGGGGGGGATGCCCTCCACGCACACCCGCCCACCGGCAATCGCCGCTGCGGCAAACGGGTAGGCGGCCGCAGAGGCGTCGGGTTCGATTTGATAGGGGCGCCCGTGGTAGTGGCGACCCGCAGCGACGAAGAGCTCACGACCTCCGGGGGTCCAGCCGCACTCGGCCCCAAAGGCGCGCATCACCTCGAGCGTGAGATCGACGTAGGGACGGGAGACGACGACGCCTCCCGCGGGCTCAATCACCACCTCCTCGCGCGCGTAGGGCGCTGCCAGGAGCACCGCGGAGACAAACTGGCTGGAGCGGCGCGCGTCGATGCGGGCCCGGCCGCCACGCAGGCCACCGCCTGCGACACGCACGGGCGGACAGCCCCGAGCTCCCAAGATCTCGATGGAAGCGCCGAGCGCACGCAAGGAGTTAACGAGCTCTTCAATCGGCCGCTCCCGCATCCGCGCAGACCCGTCGATCGTGACAGCTCCGTCGGCGAGCTGCGCGGCGGCCGTCAGAAAGCGAGCAGTCGTGCCCGAGGCCCGTGCGTCGAGCGTCGCCGTGGCGGGCGCTCGCACGCGACCGTCGACGCCACGCACGCGCCAGGTCGTGCCGTCGACCTCGATCGCAGCGCCGAGCGCGCGGAGCGCTTCGCGCATCGCCTCGGTGTCGTCACTCTCAAGCGCTCCCAAGAGTTGGCTTTCGCCGCGCGCGAGCGCTGCGCAGAGCGCGGCCCGGTTCGTGATGCTCTTCGACCCCGGGACCCGCAGCGTGGCCGCAAGGGGACCGCGTGGTCGGATCGCAAGCTCGGCGGGATAGGCGCGGGAGACCAACGGCTATTTGCCCTTCCAGACCGGGTCTCGTTTTTCGAGAAACGCCCGCACACCTTCGATCGCGTCCTCTGTGCCGAGGTTGATCGTGAGCATGCTCTGCAGATAGTCGAGCGCGCGCTCGAACTCCATGTCGCTCATGCTGTAGAAGGCGTCGCGTCCGAGGCGCAGCACCGCTGGTGACAGGGCTGCGATCTTGCGGGCGAGCTCGTCCACTTTGGCGTCGAGCTCAGCCGCAGGCACGGCATAGTTCACGAGCCCGAGGCGTTCCGCTTCGCGCGCGTCGATCCGGTCGCCCGTCAGCAAGAGTTCCATCCCCTTCTTGCGTCCGATGTTCCGAAAGATGGTGGCCATGATCATCATGGGAAAGAGACCGCGCCGAATCTCGGGTGTGCCGAAAGAGCTATCGTCGCTCGCGACCACGAGGTCGCAGCCGAGGGCCAGGCCGAGGCCGCCCGCCAGGCAATATCCACGCACCCGGGCAATCAGGGGCTTGCCAAGCCGGTTCATTACGCGGAAGAGGTCTGCGAAATGGCCCCGGTCGTGATGACGTTCGGTAAAGCCTTTGCCTTGGAAGCCGCTGCCCCCAAGGTCGCCCCCCGCGCAGAACGCACGGTCGCCCGCACCGGTCAAAATGACGACGCGTGCATCTGCGTCCGCTCCGGCCCGCAGCAGCGCATCTCGCAGGGCCGCCATCAGCTCGGCGGACAGCGCGTTGCGCTGCTCCGGGCGATTGAGTGTCAGCCGGGCGATCCCATCCTTGACACTGTAGAGAACCGGGGGCTCAGCGCGGGTCATTGGCTTGCGGCACCTCCAAGAGAGGAGCGCCGCGAGCCTAGCATCGGCCGTCGCCAGCGTTGACACCCCTCGGCCGCTTGGGCAAACTCCCTGCGCTCGACGATTTCCCGAACCAACACCAAGGCTTACCCGCTTCGATGGGGAGCGGCTCTGCCTGGCGGTCGTGGAAGCCGGCCGGTCCCTTCACTCTCGGCCAGGCCGCCCGTAGGTTCGCGATCCTTGCTCGACGGGAGGTGCGAAACGTGCCGAAGGTCCTGATCAGCGATGGCCTTGCGCCCCAGGGGGTCGAGATTCTGGAGCGCGCTCGGGGCGTCGAGGTCATCCTGCGCAACTCCGTGTCGCCGGGCGAACTTGGTGAACTGATTCCCGACATCGAGGGTCTCGTGATCCGCAGCGCGACGAAGGTGACGGCCGACCTGATTGGCCGGGCCGACAAGCTGCGGGTGATCGGCCGCGCGGGGATCGGCGTCGACAACGTAGACGTGCCGGCGGCAACTGCGCGTGGCATCGCTGTTCTCAATACGCCTGAAGGCAACAACGTCACCACCGCTGAGCACGCGATCGCTTTGCTGGTGTCTCTCGCCCGCCATATCCCGCAGGCGACTGCTTCGATGAAGGCGGGCGCCTGGGAGAAGACGAAGTTCACGGGCATGGAGCTCTACAACCGCACGCTCGGGGTAGTTGGAATCGGGAACATCGGTCGCATCGTGGCACAACGGGCGCAAGGACTCGGAATGCGCGTCATTGCCTACGACCCGCACATCACCCCCGAGGTGGCGGCGAAGCTCGACGTGGAGCAGGTCGGGTTCGACGATCTGCTTGCCCGGGCCGACGCCATCACCGTTCACGTGCCCAAGACAAAAGACACGACGGGCATGCTCGGTCGCGACGCTTTCGCCAAAGCAAAAAAAGGGGTTCTGATCGTGAACGCAGCCCGAGGCGGCATCGTCGACGAGGCGGGACTGCTCGACGCCTTGAATGCGGGCCGAGTTGGTGGTGCGGCGCTCGATGTCTTCGAGAAGGAACCGCCGCCGAGCAACCACCCGATCGTCATGCATCCCCGCGTGATCTGCACACCGCATCTCGGCGCATCGACCGAGCAGGCCCAGCTCAACGTCTCCGTCGCGATCGCCGAGCAGGTGCGGGATTACTTGCTCCAGGGACTCGTGCGCAACGCGGTGAACGTTCCCTCGGTTTCCGCAGAGGTGCTCGATCAAATTCGACCCTACGTCCTGCTCGGCGAGAAGCTCGGGCGATTCCAGGGCCAGCTGTGTCCGAGCGCGATCGATGAGATCGAAATCGAATATGCGGGGGAGGTCGCGGAGTTGCGAGTCGCTGCGATCACAATTGCCGTGCTCAAGGGCTTGCTCGAGTCTGTCTCCGATCGCGTGAATATGGTGAATGCGCCCCTCATCGCACAGGAGCGCGGCATCAAGGTGGTGGAATCCAAGGCGAGCCGCCCTCGGGACTTCGCGAGCACGATTACCACGCGGGTCCGCAGCAGCGTGGACCGGTTGATCGCGGGAGCCATCTTCCACGGCGGCCAGCCCCGCATCGTGCGCATCGACGACTTCATGCTCGAAGTCATTCCCGACGGCCCGACCCTCCTGCTCCACAACCACGATCGCCCCGGTGTGGTCGGCACTGTCGGCACGATCCTCGGGGAGGAGAGGATCAACATTGCCCGCATGCAGCTGGCTCTGGTCCGAGAGCGCGGCGAGGCCGCGATGCTCGTCAACGTGGACCAGCGTCCTGACGAGCGCGTGATGGAGAGGTTGCGAAACCTCCCGAACATGATCGCTGCACAGCTCGTCGAGCTCTGACCATGAGCACGGTAGTGGCCGTGGGCGCGCAGTGGGGCGACGAAGGCAAGGGCAAGATCGTCGATTGGCTGGCCCCGCACGCCGACCTCGTGGTGCGCTTCCACGGCGGCAATAACGCCGGGCATACGCTCGTGGTGGATGGCCAGAAGACCGTGCTGCACGTCGTCCCGGCTGGCGTATTGCACCCCGGAACCGTGAACTTGATCGGTCCTGGCGTCGTGGTTGATCCCGAGGTGTTGCTCTCAGAGTTGAACGCGCTCCAGGCGCGCGGCGTGCTGCGTGATCCGCAGCGAGTGCGCGTTTCGGGTCGCGCGCACGTCATTCTTGAATGGCATAAGGCCTTGGACAAAGCTCGCGAGGAAGCTGCGAAGGGCGGCGCCATCGGGACCACGGGCCGAGGGATTGGGCCCACCTACGAGGACAAGATCGCGCGGCGCGGGATCCGCGTGGCGGATTTGCTCGATCCGCCGAGCCTGCGCGAGGCGCTCGACCGATTGGAGAAAGTGAAGAACTTTGAGCTTACCGAGTACTACAAATGGAAGCCGATCGACGTTGAGGCTCTCTTTGAGTCGGCGGTCGAGTGGGGTCGGAAGCTCGAGCCTTATGTTGATCACACCGAGCGGCTGCTCGAGCGAGCACTGCGCGAGGGTAAGAGCGTGCTCTTTGAGGGTGCGCAAGGCACGTTCCTCGACATCGACCACGGAACCTATCCCTTCGTCACGTCCTCAAACTGCGTTGCCGGCGCGGCCTGCACAGGCGCAGGCGTCGGACCCACGCAGATCGACCGGGTCCTCGGCATCACGAAGGCCTATACGACACGCGTGGGCGGGGGACCGTTCCCCACAGAAGAGACCGGCGCCGTTGGAGAGCGGCTGCGTGCGGCGGGAGATGAGTTCGGTGCCACGACGGGGCGGCCGCGCCGCTGCGGTTGGCTCGACGCGGTGATGCTGCGCGAGGCCGTCACGGTGAATGGACTCACTGGCCTCGCCATGAACAAGATCGACATCCTGGCGGGGCTAGCGGAGGTGCCGATCGCCACGGCCTACCGCATCGATGGCAAGGTGACCCGAGAGTTTCCGATGACGCTCGGCGAGCTCTCCCGGGCTGAGCCCGTCTATGAGCTGCAACCCGGATGGAGTGGGGACCTCTCGGGGGTGCGGCGCTTCGAACATCTGCCCGATCGCGCGCGGCGGTACGTCGAGCGGGTCGAAGCGATGGTCGGCGTTCCCGTGGAGCTCCTGTCTGTCGGTCCTGGGCGTGACGAGACCATCGTGCGCAGCGACCCCTTTCGCGCCTAGCGCAGCGGGTGGACGAGGGCCGTAGGTGTCTCGACACCTGGAGCCCTTGGTGGTACCCACCTCGCCGGGGCCCCTAGCTCAGTTGGTTAGAGCACCTGCCTTTTAAGCAGAGGGTCCCGGGTTCGAGTCCCGGGGGGCCCACCACCTAAGCGATTGATTTTACAAATGAATTATAGACGCGTGGGGTTTAATATGCATCACTTATGTGTAGAGATGTGCACCTATAGTGCACGGAATTTGGAATGCCGACCCGGATGACCCTTAAGCAGACCCAGATGAACCAAGTGCATGACTTGGTCCTGGGTGCTGAGCTTGAGCCCCGCGACTTCGTCTGGTGCGAGGAAGAAAGCTCTTACGCGCCGACCGCCGATCTCGTCAGCGTGCTGCGACACAGGCCTACCGGCGGATTCTTTAAGTTCGACCACTTCGCCGGAACCTACATGCCCGAGGAGCGCCCGTTCATTTGCAAGCTATCCCCAGGTGTCCACCTAGGAACGGAGGAGGCCTTTTTCCACTCCCGGGAGGAGCAGCTTGTATACGCCGCGCGATGGTTGCAATTGCTGAAAGCGGAGATGGACGCGCCTGATTTATGGGGTGCGCTTCGGGGCGACGCCCTAGAACTCGCGATCACGGGTTCGCCTACGGAGGACAACTCGCCGTTTACGCCGGAGGAGCGCGAGGTCCGCCGAGGATGGAATGCGGACGCGAGGCGTTACTTAGTCGAGAGTGACGCCGTGAATCCGAAGCTACTTGAGACAATCAATCGGAGATTCGACAACATTGACGACGCTCTCGACCGGCTGGGTCGATTCGACTGGAAGAATTTCGCCATCGCTGAGCTTTTAAAGCTCGGACTCGAGGCGATGCTCCCGACGACCCCCGTCGGCTGGATTGTCGGCATCACTCTCCGCATGCTTTTGCTGGGCTCCGGCCAGCCCTCGGTGATCGTTTAGAAGGGGCCGAAGAGGATCGCCTCGAGCCGCTCCGCCGCTTGGCGCTGCATCGTCGGAAGTACGTGCGCATAGGTGTCGAGCGTTAGGGTGATTCCCGCATGTCCAAGCCGCTCGGCTACCACCTTGGCGTTTTCTCCCGCCACTAGAAGCAGCGTCGCGCAGGAGTGTCGCAGATCGTAAAGCCGCAGCGTCTTGGGCAACCCTGCGGCCTCGAGGATCGGCTTGAAGTGCCGGTGCACGAGGTTGTGCTTGTCGAGAGGCTGTCCGGTGAGCGTTGCAAACACGAGGTCGTGATCTTCGTACCTCACACCCGCGCGGAGCTGCTCCTCGGCTTGCTGTGCACGGTGGGCTGAGAGCGCGCGCATCACGCTGGAGGGGAGGGGGATCGTGCGCCGGCTCCCTGCCGTCTTCGTCTCCTCGAGAGTCCAGCCTCCGCCGAGCCGCTCGAGCTTGCGACGGATGACCACGGTGCCCGCCTTGAAGTCGACGTCCCCCCACTGAAGGCCGAGCGCCTCAGAAGGTCGGGTGCCCGTCGCCAGCGCGAAGGCAAAGAACACGCCCCAGCGGTCGGCAGCGGCCGCGCGGAGGAAGCTCCCCGCCTCTTCGGGTGAGAGGGCCCGCATCTCGCGGCGGGTCTGCTTCGGCAGCTCCACAGCGGCGGCAGGGTTCTGAGAGAGCATCCGCCAGCGGATCGCCTGCTTGAAGGCCGAGGAAAGCGTGTTGTGCGTGTAGCGGATCGTGCGGGCGGAGAGGCCCCGCTTCTGCATCGCGTTGTAGAGGCCTTGAATCTCGAGCGGCGTCACTTGATCCAGCCGACGCGCACCGAGCACCGGGCGCACGTACCTCGCGAACATCCATGTGTAGTCGCGATGCGTGCGCGCCGAGACCTTCTGCTTCGCTGCCGTCTCGAGCCACTTGTCGAGGTATGTGTCGAGCGTGATCCGCGTAGGCTCGACAAACACCCCGAGGTCCCTGCCCCGCAGCGTCGCGTTCAGATAGCGCTGGGCATCTTTCTTGGTGCCGTGCACGGTGTGGTTGTGAAAGCTGCGCTTCCCGTCAGCGCTTGTGGAGATGCGCACCAGCCACGTGCGCTCGCCGCGCTTTACGATTGAACCCGCCATTGCCTAGACCTCCTCCGCCTGCGAGTCAGTGATTTGCCTGGCGCTTCTCGACCGGCTACGAAAGTCATCGATGATCAAGAAAGCGGCACCCACCACTGCAGCTACGATCCCAATACGGGGAAACTCGGCCCAAACACCGTAACTAAGCAAGATGGTGCCTACGCAAAGCGCAAGGAAGTAGCCAACGAAGGAGACGACAGCTCTATGCAGCGTCACGTTGCGGTAGCGCGCGCCCTTGGGCTTAGACTTCACTTCTTCACCTCGCGAGCGCTGAGTCTCTTCCTCACCGCTGCCTCGAATG
>DAIOWK010000172.1:0-7409 GCA_036758525.1 Myxococcota bacterium | reverse complement strand
CTCGGCGTCGACTACGACGGCTCGCAGACCAACTTCCACTCGTCGATGAACTACTCCGTCCAGGAGTATGCGAACGACGTGGTGGCCTTCATCCAAGAAGCCTGCGACGCCAGCAAGGTGCAGCATCCCGACATCGTGACCGAGGCCGGGCGTGCCATGGTGGCGCATCACTCGGTCCTGATCTTCGACGTGCTCGGGGTGAACGAGATGGTGACGGGCAGGCCACCCGAGCCCGTGCATGAGGACGACCCGAAGGTGCTGCGTGACCTCTCCGAGGTCTGGTCGGGCATCTCGCGGAAGAACGTGCAGGAGGCCTATCACGACGCGTTGCAGCTCAAGGAGGAGGCGTCGACGCTGTTCTCGCTGGGCTACCTCGACCTGCGCGCGCGCGCCCGCGTCGAACGCATGTTCTGGGACTGCTGCGAGAAGATCTTGCGGATCGTTCGCGAGCTCCCCTACGTGCCGGAGGACCTCGAAGACCTCGAGAAGGGTCTTGCCGACACCTACTACGGAAACTTCTCGGTCTTTCAGTCGGTGCCGGACCACTGGGCGGTGAAGCAGTTGTTCCCGGTGATGCCGATCCATCGTCTGGATGAGCGGCCGACGCGGCGTGGAGTGTTTGCCGACCTGACCTGTGACAGTGACGGGAAGATCGACCAGTTTATCGACCAGCGCGACGTGAAGGACGTGCTGCCGCTTCACCCCTACAACGGGCTGCCCTACTACATCGGTGTCTTCCTGGTCGGGGCCTACCAGGAGATCCTCGGCGACCTCCACAATCTCTTTGGCGACACCGACGCGGTCCACGTGCGCCTCGACGAGCAGGGGCGCACCATCGTGGAGCACGTGGTGGAGGGCGACGAGGTCCATGAAGTGCTGTCCTACGTCCAGTACGATCAGAAGCAGCTCGCCGAGCGCGTACGGCGCACAATCGAGGCAGCGCTACGCGAGGGAACGATCAGCCTTGAGGAGTCCGCTCGCCTGCGCAAGCAGTATGAGCAGGGGCTGCAGGAGTACACCTACCTGACCCGCGACGAGTAGCCGCGGCTTTGGCGCTAGGGCGCCAGCGAAAGCTCCTCGGACGCCTCGTCGTAGTCGAACAGGTCGCCGAAACGCCCCCAGCGAACGAGCTGTTCGAACACCCGTTCGTAATCCTCCTGGGGCAGTCGCATGGCGATCAGCTCCCGGACCACGTCCGCCTCGACCCGCTTGCCCGGCGCGCGCGTCAAGAGATCGTTCACGTCCCGGACAAGACGCAGCGTGAGCAGGCGCTCCCGCCAAAGGCGCTTTTGCTCTGCCGCGTCCACCGCGAGGAACCGACGGCCGAGGGGGGCGAGTACAACTCGACGCTTTGGCGTGTCTACAAGATCGACGAGCTCTGCCGCCTTCACCACCGCAATCATCTGGTCGAAGCGTCGGCTCGTGTCGGCCGCGATCCGGAACAGGTCCTCCCCCCCTCCGCGCAAGTCGAGGTACTCGAGCAGGCCGACGATCTCGCTCGGGGCGACGTCGGGCAGTGTTTCGACGACCGTCTCCCCGCCCGAAGGCGCCGGCGGGTCGGGGAGCTCGCTTCCGGTGATCACGTCGTGCAGCTCATCGACGAGCGCCGCGAGCTCGGGTGAGCGGTAGTCCCGCGGGCGTGGCAGATGGTTCTCCAGCACCCCGCGGATCCGACCGGGGCGGGCGCCGAGAATCACGATGCGATCGGCCATCCACGCCACTTCCTTGATGTCGTGGCTCACGATCAAGATGGACGATGGATAGCGCCCGGGCAGCGCCCAAATGTCGATGATCTCTGAACGCAGGCTCTCCGCCGTGAGCGAGTCGACGGAGCTGAAGGGCTCGTCCATGAAGAGGAGCTCGGGGTGCACAGCCAGAGCGCGCGCCATGCCGACGCGCTGCTTCATACCGCCGGAGAGCTCGCGTGGATAGGCATCCTCGAAGCCCACGAGCCCCACCATCCGGATCACATCGTCCACACGGCGGCGGATCTCGGGGCTCGGCAGCCGCAATGCCTCAAGCACCACCTCGACATTGCGTGTCACCGTGAGCCACGGCAGCAGGGCGAAGCTCTGGAACACGATCGCCACCCCGGGGTTCATGCCGACGAGCGGTGCCCCGCGATAGCGCACCTCCCCTTGGGTGGGCTGAACAAGACCTGCCATGATTCGCAGGAGCGTGGACTTCCCGCAGCCCGAAGGCCCGAGCAGAGCCACCACCTCCCCTTCCCGGATGGAGAGGTCGATCTCGTCGAGCACCCGAAGCGGGGGGGCCTCCGGACGCGGAAACTCTTGCACCACGCCGCGCGCCTCGCACAGCACCTGAGCCTGCGCCGGAGACTGCTCGGTCATCGCCATGCGCTCCCTCCGGGCTTCACTTTGAAAGGGAGAAGCGCTCCGCTGCGAGATTCTGGCAGCGCCGCCAAACAGACCGGTTGAAGATCACGACCATGAGCGCCATCACGCACACACTGGCGGCCAGGAGAGGAAAATCGGCCACCTCCGCGGCACGGCTGATCTGCGCGCCGAGGCCGACGGTGGCGAGCGTCTCGCCGCGAAAGCTCACCGCCTCGGAGACGATGCTCGCGTTCCAAGCGCCGCCCGCAGCGGTGACCCAGCCAGTCACAAGATACGGGAAGACGGCGGGCGCCCAGAGCGTGCGGAAGGTTTGGACGCGGGAGAGCCGGTAGCTGCGGGCGGCCTCGCGCAGGTCGGCGGGAATGGCGGCCGCGCCCGCAATCACGTTGAAAAGCACGTACCACTGCGTCCCGAGGAGCATCAGCACGACGCTGCCCCAGCCGAGGGTGACCCCGGCGGCGTGAAGCCCGGCCACCACCAGGGGAAACAACATCGGGGCGGGAAAGGAAGCCACGACCTGCACGACGGGCTGGAGCAGACTCGAAAGCCGCGGGGAGAGCCCGATGGCGATGCCGGCGGGCAGGGTCCAGAGCGTCCCGAGCGCCACCGCTGTCAGCACACGGGCGAGTGTCGCGAAGGCCTGCGCGAAGATCGAAAGCCAGGCCCTGGCACTCACGCCGGCAACAAGTCCCGAGAGGCGCAGGGCCCCGATCCCGAGCCCGCACAAGAGAGCGGCCCCGAGGAGCACGCGCAAACCCGTCACGAGCACGAGGCGCCGGCGCTCTTCTCCGCGCGAAGCGGCCCGCCTAGGCGCCGCGGGAGCTCGCCTCAGCGGGGCATAGGAGCGGGCCAGCAGGCGATCGGCCAAGGCGACGAAACGCGAGCGCCGCAAAAGGTCCAGCACGAGCGAACGCCCCACCTCGCGCTGCCCGCCCTCCTCCATCCGGAACCGCTCAGCCCACACCACGAGGGGACGCCAGAGGATCCGGTCCAGGGCAACGATCACGAGGGTCATAGCGAGGATGGCGAGGAGCATCGCCTGAACGTCGCCCTTGGCCACCGCCACGCTCATGTAGGAGCCAAGACCAGGCAGCCGGTAGTCGCGGTCCCCCAGCACGAACGACTCGCTGATCATGAGGAAGAACCAGCCCCCCGCCATGCTCATCATGCTGTTCCAGACCAGGCCGGAGGTCGAGAACGGAAGATCGACAAAGCGCACCCGCCGCCATTCCGAAAATCCGTAGACGCGGGCCATCTCGTTCAGCTCCGGAGGCACGGAGCGCAGAGAGGCGTAGAAGCTGAAGGTCATGTTCCAGACCTGTCCTGTGAAGATCATCAGCACCGCGGCGAGCTCGAGACCGACGTTGTTGTGCGGGAAGAGCGCCACAAGCCCGAGCACGAGCCCAGGCATGAATCCCAGCACGGGAATGCTCTGCAGGATGTCAAGGATCGGCACCAGCACGCGCTCGGCCACGCGATCGCGCGCCGCCCAGTAGCCGTAAAAGAGGGTAAAGCCGAGGGAAAGGACGTACGCCGTGAGCCCGCGGCTCAGCGAGTAAAGGGCGTAGCCGGGCAGCGCTCGGACGGACAGATCGATCTCGACGCTCGGCCGGTAGGCCGTTCTCCACTCCCGAGCGAAGTCGATGCTGAGGGCCAGTAGGCCCACCGCGCCAAGCGCGAGAAGCAGGTCCACAAACGCGGCGCCGTGGGGGGCGTCCTCGGGGATCGTGCTGCCGCCCCACACACGGCCGTAGCGAGCTTGCATCGAGGCCCTCAGTCGCGCGTGCTTCGGTGCTCCGCGTACTCCACGAGGGCACGCAGCGCCTGCACGGCCCGGTGCGCGCTGGGATAGCAGATGCGTCCACCCTCGCGCACGGCGAGCGGCCCCGGGTTTCCGTAGGCGCGGTCCGTGTAGGCAAGCTCGGTTGCCACGAGGACGGGTTTGCGATGCCTTTCCGAAGCCGCCTTCGCGGCCTCGGCGTAACGCCGGTCCTGCCGCTCGTGGAACTCGACGATCCGGTCGAGCCCGTAGCCGGGGTAGAACTCGCCGGCACGAAAGACCTGGGCCTGGGCCGCCTGGATCCCGATGCCGAGGTAGATCACGGCATCCACCTGAGGGTGCGCGCACAGAAGGTCCATCACCTCGGGAATCGTGTCGCGCGTCTCCCCGCCTGCGAGATCGATCGGGTTGTTGCGGCTCCAGCGCGCGGGCACGAGGCCATCGATTCGCCTGCGTACGTCCTCGGGGAGCGTCAGGAGTTCGAGACCCGCCGCAGCGCAGGCGTCGGCCGCCAGCACCCCCCAGCCGCCCACCGAGGTAAACACGACGGTACGACGGCCCGACGGAAGCGGCTGGGTCGCGAAGGTCGCCGCCCACTCGAAGGCGTGCTCCACGGTCGGTGCGCGGACGATGCCAAGCTGCCGGGCGACACCGTCGAATACCCGGTCGTCGGTGGCAAGCGAGCCGGTGTGGCTCGCCGCAGCGCGCTGGCCCTCGGCCGCGACGCCGCCCTTTAAGACGACGAGCGGCTTCCGCCGCGTGAGGGTCGACGCGGCCTCGAGGAAGCGGCGACCCTCGCCCACGCCCTCCAGGTACGAGAGCACGACGTCGGTGTCGGGGTCGGCCGCGAAGTACTCGAGGTAGTCGGCGAGGGAGGTCTGGGCGGAGTTCCCGCACGAAATCGCCTTGCTGATGCCGATCCCCGTGAGGACGGCGTAGTTCAAGAGCGAGGAAACGAGATTTCCGCTCTGGCTTGCGACCGAGATCCGCCCAGGCGGTGGATAGGGAGCCACAATCTGGGCGCACATCGAGGGCGTCGTCGAGACCACGCCCTGGCCGTTCGGACCCGCAAGCACCATCGCGAGCTCGTCCGCAACCTCGACGAGCTCGCGCTCGAGCACCTTTCCCTCGGGTCCCGCCTCCCCATAGCCGGCGCTCGCCACGAAGGCGGCGCGGACACCGACCTTCGCGCAGGCGCGCAACACCGGAACGTTTACCGAGTTGGGCGTGCACACAAACACGAGATCCGCGCGCCCTGCGGGAACCTCGGACACGTCGCGGTAGGTGGGACGACCGAGGATCTCGCTCCCCTCACGGTTTACCGGGAAGAGCTCTCCTTGGAAGCCGAAGCGGAGGAGGTTGTGGTATGCGACGAAGCCAAACTTTCCCGGATGGTTCGAGACGCCCGCGATGACGATTCCTCGGGGATAGAAGAGCGGATGGAATCGCTCGCGCACGTCGATCTGCGCCCGCGGCGAAGCGTGCACGACGGATCCAGGGCCGGGCTCGAGAACGACCAGTGCATCGACCGCGATGGGCTCGGCGCCGCGCACGATGAGCGGGTTGAGATCGACGCTCCGTACATCCGGGCGCTCGGCGGAAAGCCGCGAGAGACCGAGCAAGATGCGCGCGAGGGCGCGCAGGTCGACGGGCGGCTCGCCGCGGAAGGGGCGCAAGAAGAGCTCGCTCGCCTGAAGGCGCCGCACCATGGAGGCGGCATCGGAAGGCGTGAGGGGCGCCGCCGCAAAGACGATGTCCCGAAGCACCTCGGTCAGAATCCCGCCCAGGCCGAGCATCACGCAGGCACCGAACTGCGGGTCGCGGACGAGCCCGGCGATCAGCTCGCGGCGGCCGCGCACCATCTCGCAAACCAGGAGCCCTGTCTCTCCGTCCTCAGGGCGGCGCCTGGCCAGGAGCTCCTGCGCTGCGCGTCGCACCGCTTCGGCATCGGCAAGCCCGAGGTGCACGAGATCCCGCTCGGTCTTGTGGGCGATCGCGTCGCCGCACAGCTTCACGGCCACCGGGAAGCCGATGGCCTCCGCTGCGGCAACCGCCTCCGCCGGGTCAGAAGCCAGCGCTTCCCTTACGGACGGGATGCCGTAGGAGGCCAGAAGCGTCTTAGAAGCGTGCTCGGAGAGGGTGCGACTCGGCTCGGGGGAGGCGGGACCGCGAACCATGGAGATGCCGGGGGCTAGGAGGGCTGCTTATGGGGAGGTTCGTCCTCGTCCACCATGCCATAGCCGCGCAGATCGTCAGCCGACGCCACCTGCGGGCCCGGCTTGCGCTCACCGCCCTGTTCGGTCCTGCGCTCGCGCTTCTCCGCGGCCTTCTCGGCCTTCTTGAGCTCGCGCTGCCGCTTCAGCACCGATGTGCCCTTTTTGCCCATGGCGAGCAGGATAGAGGATGGGGCTTGGAGCGTCACGGGGAGCGAGCTCACGACGGGCAGGGCGTCTTCATCCCCTGATCACCCACCATGGGTCTCGCCTCCCGCGGGTCTCGGTCGCGGGCAATCGGGCAACGCAAAAGCCCCGCAGCTCGAGGGGGCACCACCCCGGGGATCGTCGCGCAAGGAGGCAGGCCAGGACAGCGACACGGGCGTCGCGCGAATCCATCCCCTCGACGCTTCGCCGGATCAGCAGGCCTCGAAGAGACCCGCTGCTCCCATTCCGCCTCCGATGCACATCGTGACGATGCCGTAGCGCTTGTTCGTGCGGCGCAGGTGACCGAGCAGCTGGGCCGTCATGCGCGAGCCCGTCATCCCGTAGGGATGGCCGATCGAAATGGAACCACCGATCGGGTTCAGCTTCTCGAGCGGGATGTCGAGTTGGCGCTGGCAGTACAAGAGCTGGGACGCGAACGCCTCGTTGAGCTCGACCAGGTCGATCTCGCCCAGCGAAAGGCCCGCCCGCTTCAGGAGCTTCGGCACGGCGAAGACCGGGCCGATCCCCATCTCCTCGGGGTTGCAGCCCGCCACCTGAAAGTTCCGGAACACCCCGAGCGGCCGGATTCCGAGGGCCTTCGCGCGCTCTGCGGACATGACGATCGTGGCCGAGGCGCCGTCGGAGAGCTGAGACGCGTTGCCCGCGGTCACCGTACCGCCATCCTTCTTGAACGCGGGGGGAAGCTTCGAAAGACCCTCGAGCGTCGTGTCGGGGCGGTTGCACTCGTCCTTCGACACGGCGACGTTCTCCTCGGTCGTCTCGGTTCCGTCCTTGTGCTTGACCTTCCGGGAGACCGTGATCGGCACGATGTCGTTCAGCCAACCCTTGGTT
>DAIOWK010000171.1:0-7469 GCA_036758525.1 Myxococcota bacterium | reverse complement strand
GCCGGCTGACGTCAAGCGGGCCATCTCGAAGGTTCGCGCCTCTCGGTGAGGATCGATCCCCGAGCGAATGCGTTACTCAGTTCGTGATCGCCCAGGCGCTCACGATCGTCACCCCCTTGGGCATGGATCGATCGCGATCCCTCACATGTCTCGAGAGGCCATCCGGTCCGCCCGATACTCAATGCCTGCTTCTTCATGCTCCGCAACGACGTGCGCGCATGTCGCCATGGAAGCCACGGGCGTGTCTCCATCGATCGCCTCCTCCTGAGTGTGGCGTCGGCGGAGGAGCCCACGTCTTCGAAGTCTACTAGGCGTGTTCCGGGGCCTCGCAGCCCGTGGCAACAATTCGGGGTGCTCGTCGGGCTCCCGGTCCAACTACTGAACGGGCTCTGGGCATCAAGAACAAGACCGACCTCTGTGCCGACGCTACCGCCCATCTTATCCGAATCGTCTGCCCAGCTTCATCCAGCGGGGTCGGCGATGCCAATGCGGAACTACTGAGCTGCCTCTTCGCATCGTTGAGCTGTCCCATGCCGTTGCGACTCCTCCGCCGGGCGGAGGTCTTCTCGGGATCGAGCCGTTGGCCGGGCTCGTGTCGCGCATGGCTCGGCGCAAGCGCGTGTTGAAGGCGCACGAGCTGTGACCGGATCACGCAGGCGTCCCTGAGCCCGCGCAGAGGAGAAAGCCCGGGCCGGCGCGTGCCGGCCCGGGTCGTCGCATTGTGCGCCGACATACACTCCGCGTTCGCCGCCCTCACGGACGAGCGAGGCGGCAGCTGAGGTATGCTGCCGTGACCTCCAGGAGGAGCTCGCACGATGGTCACGCGTCCGATCCAGGAGCTCACCCTGGCCGATCGTCTCTCGCATCTTACCCATGCTCAAGCGTGTCGGTTGCTGGGGCCACGGGCCAAGGAGCTCTTGCGCGAGGGCGGCGCGCTCGAGATCTCCCTGGATTCAGGGGCGTTGCGCAATCCCGAGCGATTCGCGCTCGAGCTCCCCGGTGCGCAGGTCACGATCGAGCAGGAGTCGGGTCGGCACCTCGGCCTCGCCGTTCGCTGCAGCGCGTGCAGCGAGCCCTGTCTGCACGCGGCGGCCGCCCTTTCCTTGGTGCTCGAGGAGAAGACGCTGCTCGGGCTGGCGAAGCCTCCCACCGAACGCATACCGATCGGGGCGCTCGGCGACAAGGAGCTGGTGGAGCGCGCGCTAACCGAGCGGCGGGAGCGCGCACGCAGTGAGCGAATGGTCGTGCGCTCCGAGGACCCAACCCGCCCGTGGACCGACTACTTGGTCACGAGCGCGACCTCCGGCCGCAGCTACCGGGTAGCGCTGCGTGGGCACGAGCGGGGGCGGTCCTACTGCGCCTGTCCCGACTTCCGCAAGAATTCCCTCGGCACCTGCAAGCACGTGCTGCAGGTGCTCGAGAAGGTGCGCGAGCGCTTCTCCTCGCGGCGGCTCGGCGAGCCATATCAGCGCACGGGGTTCTCTGTCTTCCTGCGCTACGGGGACGAGCGGAGCCTCTGGCTGGGAATCCCGGCACGCAAGCTCGAAGGTGAGGTCGCAGTCCTCGCGCGGCCATTTCGCAAGCGCCCGATCGACGATGTCCGCGATCTCCTCGACCGCACGCGCAAGCTCGAGAAGCTGGGCGAGCCGGTGACGATCTATCCGGACGCGGAGGAGCTGATCCAGCAGCGGCTGTTGGAACACCGGCTCCAGAAGCTCACCGTGGCGATTCGCAAGGATCCGGCGGGCCACCCTCTGCGGCGCACGCTGCTCACGGTCGAGCTGCTGCCGTACCAGCTCGACGGGATCGCCTTCGCCGCCGCCGCCCGGCGCGCAATCCTGGCCGACGACATGGGGCTCGGGAAGACCCTCCAGGGCATCGGCCTGGCCGAGCTTCTGCGCCGAGAGCTCGGCATCGAGCGCGTGCTCGTGGTCTGCCCCGCCAGCCTCAAGGCGCAGTGGCGCAGCGAGATCGAGCGCTTCAGCGGTCACCAGGCGCGCCTCGTGATGGGGTCGGCTGCGCAGCGTCCCGCGCAATACCGAAGCCCCGCATTCTTCACGGTCTGCAACTACGAGCAAGTGCTGCGCGACCTTTCTGCGATCGAGACCGTACCGTGGGATCTCGTGATCCTCGACGAGGCACACCGCATCAAGAACTGGGAGTCGAAGACGAGCCGCGTGATCAAGGGACTGTGCTCGAGCTTCGCCCTCGCGCTCACCGGGACACCACTCGAGAACCGCCTCGACGATCTCTACTCGGTGGTGGAGTTCATCGACGAAAGGCGGCTCGGCCCAGCCTTTCGTTTCTTCAATCGCCACCGCCGCGTGAACGAGCGGGGCAAGGTGCTGGGATATGAGAACCTCACCGAGCTTCGCGAGAGGCTGGCGCCGCTGTTGCTTCGCCGCACTCGGGATTCGGTCATGGAGGAGCTCCCGCCGCGCAGCATCGAGTTCTTGCGCGTGGCACCCACCACGCAACAGGCGGACCTTCACCTCGGGCACCTGCAGACGGTGATCACCGTAGTTCGGAAGAAATTCATCAGCGAGATGGATCTCCTACGACTGCGACGGGCGCTGCTCGCGTGTCGGATGGCCGCCGATTCGACGGCTCTCGTCGACAAGCGCTTGCCCGGGCACTCGAGCAAACTCGAGCGGCTGACCGAGCTGCTCGGGGAGCTCTTGGCCGAGAACGATCGCAAGATCCTGCTCTTTTCCGAATGGACAAGCATGCTGGATCTGATTGAGAAACGGCTGCCTCGCCTCGGCGCGCGCTGGGTGCGTCTCGACGGCTCCGTGCCCCAGCGCAAGCGCCAATTGATTGTCTCGGCCTTCCAGTCGGACCCGGAATCCCGTATTTTCCTAGCCACCAACGCCGGCTCCACTGGGCTGAACCTCCAGGCGGCCAACACTGTCGTGAACGTGGACCTCCCCTGGAACCCTGCCGTTCTCGAACAGCGCATCGGGCGCGCCCATCGTATGGGCCAGACGCGCCCGGTGCAGGTCTTTGTCCTAGTGACCGAGGACACGATTGAGGAGAACCTCCTCGCCACCCTCGCCGCCAAGCGCGAGCTCGCGCTCGCGGTGCTCGATCCCGACTCTCGGGTCGAAGCCGTCGACGTTCAGAGCCACGTCGAAGAGCTGCGCGAGAACCTCGAGGTGCTGCTGGGCGCAAAGCCCGAGACACCGGCCTCAGCGCGGCGGCCCGGGGTCGAAGCGCGCGAGGCGCGACGCGAGCGTGTGGCCTCCGCGGCCGGAGCACTGGTGAGCGCGGCCTTCGGATTCCTCGGCGAGATGCTCCCGCCCGGCGAACCCAGCTCGCAGGCGAGCTACCTGGGAGATCTCTTCCGCAAGCAGCTCAGCGAGTGCATCGACGAGGACCGCGAGGGCCGGCCGACCTTGACTGTCACGCTCCCGGATCGCTCGGCCCTCGACGCGCTCGCGCTCTCGCTGGGAAGAATCCTGGCCGAGCACGCGCCTGGGCAGGGCCGTGTGCTTGCAGGCTAGCCACTCGAACCAGCAGGACGGGTGAGCCGGTGCAGGGCGCAGCCGAGACCAGAGGCAAGCTTCGCATCGGCGACGACTGGAACGCGATCACCATCATCGCGCTCTCCCAGGACAATCCGCTCAAGGCGGTGGCGGAGTTCGTCGAGAATGCGATTGACGCTGGGGCACGAAACGTCACGATCACCCGAGGCCGAGAGCGCGGAGAGCACTACTTGACGGTCGGCGACGACGGCGCGGGCGTCCCGCGCGATGCCGACGGGGTCCCTGATTTCCGCTACGTCGCCACCCATATCTGCGACTCGATGAAGCGCAGGATCAAGACCAACGGGGCCGCGGGCGTCCAGGGCGAGTTCGGAATCGGGTTGCTCTCGTTCTGGACGGTGGGCGAAGCGCTCTCGATGAGCTCGACGGGCGCCGACGGGCGCGTCTACGAGATGCAGATGGCGAAGGGGAAACAGTCGTACACAGTCCGCACTCGTCCACTTCTCGGCGCGGAGCGCGGGACGCGATTGCGCATCAAGCCACTCCTCCCGGGGATCCGCCAGCTCTCCGGCGAGAAGATGCAGTGGTATCTCGCCTCGGAGCTCCGCGAGCGCATCCGCGCGGCAGGGGTGCAGGTCAAGATCGTCGATCGGCAGGCGCGTAAGGAGTTCGCAGTCGAGCCGCGGCAGTTCTCGGGCAGGCTGCTGCACCACCTGCCGGTCGTTGCGACCCCCCACGGCGAGGTGTATGTCGAACTCTACCTGGACGAAGCGAACCCAGAGAATTGTGTCGGCCTCTACCGGAATGGAACGCGTGTCCTGTCCTCGATCGGGGACCTCGAGGCGTTCGCGCGCAGCCCGTGGACGGACGGTCGCCTGCAAGGGATCGTGGACGCACCATTCCTCAATCTGACGCCCGCAACGCGCACCGGCGTGATACAGGACGCGGCGCTGGCCGCGTTTGCCGACGCAGCAGGACCGCTCGAGGAACAGCTCGTCGGACTGATCGAGGAGCAGAGACGCGCCCAAGAGGAGCAGGCGACGCAGGACACGCTTCGCTCGATCCAGCGGGCGTTTCGCGAGGCGATGCTCACGCTGCCCGAGGAGGAGTACGACTTCTTCGAGGTCGCTGGACGCCGGGCGAACGGGCAGGGGGGTGGAGCGGCGCCTCCCGAGAACGAGAGTGGAATCGAGGTGGCCGAGGGGGCGTCAGGCGCGGAGCGTCAGCGACGCTTCTTCGAGTTCGCGGGACCGCTCCACAGCGTGCGCATCTCACCGGCTGGGTCCACGCTCGCCGTAGGCACCTCCCGGACTCTCCGCGCGCTCGCTCGTGATGCGAGCCGCCGCCGTGTCGAAGAAGCCGTCGAATTCGCGTGGCGCATCGTCGAGGGTGGAGGTCGGATCGAGGACGTCAGCGCCGAGATCGCAACCTTCGAGGCTCCCCAGGTGCCTTCAATCGTTCGGATCGCCTTGACCGCCCGGCAGGGTGAGATCACCTGCGACACTGAGGCCCTCGTCACCGTGACCGACGAGCTGCTGCCGCAGCCGGAACGTCGCGCGAGCCGGCATGGTCTCCCCGGCTACACCCTCCAACACGCCCCCGGTCAGCTCTGGCGCTCGCGCTACGACCCGGAGCAGAACGTGCTCGTCGTGAACAGCGGTCACCGAGACTTCCTGTATGCCTCACGTGTGAAGACCCTTAAGCTTCGCTACCTCGTCCGTCTCTACGCGAAAGAGATGGTTCGAAAGAACTTCCCGGGCCTTCCCGGCGACCAGCTCCTCGAGCGCCTCATCGAACTCTGCCTCTACGCAGAGGAGCATCTGCGGTAGCCCCGTCGAAGGGCCCCCGACGCAGCCCGCTCGACCGTCTCGAGGTGACTCACTTGTTGTACGATGGCGAGCGCCTACGCCATTCTCGTCAGGCCGGCAATTCCGCTAGGAAGTCTCGAATCGGAAGCACTTCGACATCGCCGATCCTGGCGCGCCGGTCGGTCATGCAGACGAGGACCTTGCGCCTCAAGCGCCTCGTGCGATCGGCGAGCGATTCGAGGCCCGTGAACATGTCGGAGGATGCCCTGCGCGCCGATTTGACCTCGATACCCCACAGTTCGCGGCCGACCTCGACGACGAAGTCCACCTCGGCTCCATGCTTGGTGCGGTAGTGAAATAGCCGCGCCTCGGGCCAGAGAGTGCCCATCCTTCGGTGCAGCTCCTGGGCGATGAAGTGCTCGAGCAGCAGGCCTTTCTCATCCTCCAGCGGACGATCCAGCGGTCGGCGCAAGAGCGCGTTTCTCACACCGATGTCGAATAGATAGAGTTTCGGATGGGCGATGAGGCTGGCGCGATCGGAGCCGCTCCAGGCGGGGATTCGGAACATGACGAGGGTCTCCTCAAGTACGTCGAGGTACCTGCGTGCCGTCTCGTGCTGGATCTCGGCGGCGCGACAGAGCGCGTTGACGTTCACGGTGGTACCCGACGCGGCAGCGACGAAGTCGAGCAGCCGGGAATAGCCACCGAGATCGCGAACGAGCGCCTCGGCCTGGACTTCCTCGCGCAGGTATACGTCCGCGTAGCTCCGCAGCAGCTCCGCTCGTCGCTCAGGGTCGTCCTCCGTCCACGTCGCCGGCAATGTGCCGTGCGCCAGGGCGCGGTCGAGTTCGAAGCTCGTCCCAAGCTCTCGCGCGAGTAGCGGGTGCATGGAGTAGACCACGACGCGGCCCGGCAGGAGGTTGGCCTGCCCACGCTTCAACTTGCGTGCGCTCGATCCGGAAAGGAGAAAACGGAACCGCTTCGGAGTGGAATCGAGAACCACCTGAAGTGCGTCGAGCAAGGCGGGAGCCCTCTGAATCTCGTCGATCAAGACGATCCGCGTCGAAGCCGGGGCCGCCGCCAGGATTTCCAACAGCAGCTCGGGATGCGCCAGGTAGCGGCGATGCGCGCCAGGATCGGCGAGGTTCAAGACGAGGTCGGGCCTCATCAGCCCGAGCAAGGTGGACTTCCCTACCTGCCTCGGGCCCAGCAGCAGAACGCTACGGGGAGTGGCCCGGAGCCGGCGCATGAGGAGCCTCTCGAACACGTGTGGATTATACCGGTTATTTTCCACACGTACAAGAACCGCCCTGCTTCCCCGATGTCTTCTCCGCGGCAGATTGCCGAAAGAACTTCAACGGCGAGGTGGATGCGCTGATGGGTGAGGGACTGCTTAGCCGTGTCCGCGCTCTGGTGGATGTGCGATTCTCGAACTCGATGATCGAGAGTTGGTGAAGCAAGCTTGAGCACCAGTGGCTTTTTCTTGCACCGGCTCGAGACGGCCGAGGCAGTTCGGCGTCACGTTGCGTTCTATGTCGCGGAGTACAATGCGACGATTCTTATGCGGCATTCTCCGGGCAGACGCCCGACGAGATCCATTTTGGCAGGTGCGAGGGGATTCCCGCGAAGCTCAAGGCGGGCTGAGAGGCGGCACGCGCGAGGCGATTGAAGCTCAACCGGGCAGTCCGATGCGGGCGCTGCCGAGGTCTCTCCCGGAGCGTGGATTCGCTCGCTGCGTTTAGACGCCGAGCCACCATCGCAGAGCTGCCGGCTCCCAGTGCGGCTTCGGCTCGCGTGTCGAGTACTCGTACAGAAAATGCCCGAATACGATGAAAATCTGCTGGGAAGCGGATCGTGGCGAAGAAGATCGTAGCAAGGGCGAGGCACTCGACGCTATTAGTACTTGTTTTCGTAGAGCAGCGCAGGCAGGAGGAGGCGGGCGCAAGCGGTCGAAGTCGCTTGGACGAGACTGAAAATCGCAGTGTCGGCGGTTCGATTCCGCCCTGGGCCACCATAAAAGTTTATAAAATCGAACCACTTACAGAATCCTCCAAGGAGCGAGTGTCGCTGCCTGCGAGCTTGACAAGCAGGCGGGAAGCAGCAGACCCATGGCCTTCGCCTTGCACAGACCCCGCTATCTCGTTCCGATGATCATCGCGTGCGCGCTCTTCATGGA
>DAIOWK010000170.1:0-7478 GCA_036758525.1 Myxococcota bacterium | reverse complement strand
CCGACGACATCATCGGTGCCTGCCTCTTCCTGCTATCGGACGATGCGCGCTGGATTACCGCGCAGATCCTTGCGGTCGACGGCGGGTTTACGATGCGGGCGTGATGGCCCCTTCGAGCTCTCGGGCAAAGCGGCTGTCGGCGGCTCGGCCGAGGAAGACCCTGGATCAGAGCGGACGCGTGGTGGGACCGCGAGGCCTGCAGACACGTGACCAGCTCCTGGATGCCCTCGCTGCGCTGATGGCCCAGCGCAGCGTGCGCGAGATTCGCGTCGTCGACGTTGCACGGAATGTCCGTACCTCTCCTGCGACGTTCTATCAATATTTTGAGGATGTCGACGAAGCCGTGCTTCGTCTCGCCGAACGCGCGTCGGAGAGGATGCCTGAGATTCTCGGGCTCATGAGCCGATCTTGGAAGGGCCGGAAGGGGTTCGAGACGGCGCTCGCGATCGTGGAGGCATTCGTCCGTCACTGGGACGCGCACCATGCGGTTCTGCGTCTTTCGAGCCTGCGATCCGACGAGGGTGATCGCCGATTCCTGAAGTTGCGTCGAGACACCATGACACCCGTGCTGCAAGCGATCGCAAAGTTGATCGAAGAAGGGCAGCGCAGCGGACGCGTGTCTAAGCGGATGCACCCGATTGCCGCGGCGGCAGCGCTGGCCGCGATCCTTGAACGACTCGCGGCATACCACCGGTCACTCGAGGGATTGGGTGTCACCCGCGAGCATCTTGTGGAAACCTCCGCAAGCATTC
Organism: Myxococcota bacterium; assembly: GCA_036758525.1. Lineage (GTDB taxonomy): Bacteria > Myxococcota_A > UBA9160 > UBA9160 > UBA9160 > UBA9160. Next base: position 6,726 of record DAIOWK010000170.1, on the reverse strand, counting down.
TGTACCAGATTGTGACAGGGCGTCGGGCGCCTTGAGCACGTGAAGGTGTTGCCATGGCCGAGAGCCCGATGCGGCTTCTGCCGGCGGTAACGCTGGAGAACCAGCACTTCTGGACAGGCGGCGCTCAGGGCGAGTTGCGGTTTTTGTGCTGCGCGCTGTGCAAGCATCTCATCCACCCGCCCGCTCCTGTTTGCCCAGAGTGTCTCTCGCGCAAACTTGAAGTCGCAACCGTGTCCGGTCGCGGCACGGTCCACACCTACACAGTCAATCACCAGCCCTGGTACCCAGGCATGGCCACACCGTTCGTGATCGCCGTAGTGGAGCTGGTCGAGCAGCCGGGTCTGCGTCTTACGACGAATCTTGTGAACTGTCCGATCGAGCAGGTGAAGATCGGCATGCCTGTGCGTGTGGTCTTCGAAAACCACGACCCCGTGTGGATCCCGCTGTTCGAGCCTGCGCTCTGATGGAGGTCCTTGAGCGCAGGGCAGCGATCACGGGCCTCGGCCAATCGGAGGTCGGGCGACGCCTCGGCCGCGACCCGCTGGCCCTTACGATTGATGCCTGTCTCGAGGCGGTAAATGATGCCGGGTTGACCCGCGCCGATATTGACGGCCTCTCCACGTACCCGGGAGGAATGGTCCCTGGCGCGCCGGGCTTTTCCGGCGCAGGGATAGTCGACGTGCAAGACGCGTTGCGGCTCAATCTCAACTGGTACTGCGGCGGCGTCGAGTTCCCTGGGCAGCTCGGAGCCGTGATCAATGCCTGCATGGCGGTGGCCACTGGCCTCGCGAACCACGTTCTTTGTTTTCGGACCGTATGGGAGTCCACCGCTCAGGGAGGGGGTCCCCGTGCAGGAATCGGCGCAGGCGGGGGCGGCTCGTTTCGCGCCAGTGGTCCCATGCAGTGGACCCTGCCCTTCGGTGCGGCGTCTGCGGCCAACTGGATCGCGATGATGGCGCAGCGGCACTTTCACGAGTATGGAACCACCCGCGAGCAGCTTGCATGGATCGCACTGAATGCACGGCGCAACGCGGCGCACAACCCAAAGGCGATCTATCGCGAGCCCCTTAGCCTCGAGCAGTACCTGAGCGCCCGGATCATCTCGACTCCCTTCGTCCTGTACGACTGCGACGTCCCGGTTGATGGAAGCACGGCCTTTGTGGTCTCGCGCCGGGAGCGGGCGCGCGACCTCCGTTCGCCCTTGGTCGGGGTCGAGTCGGTGGGCTGCGCGCTTTATGGCCGCCCGTCCTGGGATCAGTTCGACGACCTGACGACCATGGCGCTGCGCGATGCTGCCAAGATGCTCTGGTCCCGTTCCGACCTGCGCCCGGGGGACGTCGACGTAGCGGAATTGTACGACGGGTTCAGCTTCATCGCGCTGTGTTGGCTCGAGGCCCTGGGCTTTTGCGGCAAAGGGGAGGGAGGCCCCTTCATCGATGGGGGTGCGCGCATCGCCCGGGACGGCGAGATCCCGCTCAACACCCAGGGCGGCCAGCTCTCGGCGGGGCGCCTTCACGGCTTCGGCTTCTTGCACGAAGCCGTCGTGCAACTGCGGGGCGAAGGCGGCGAGCATCAAGTGCCCGGAACCCCGGAGGTGGCGATCGCCGCGGCGGGCGGCGGACCGCTTGGGGGGTGCCTCCTCCTCACGCGGGGCTAGGGGCCTCCTGGGACCCCGAGCTTGAAATTCTACCTGCGCGCAGGTAGAAGAGGCCATGGCTCCCCTCTCCCGCCCCCAAGCTCGATCCGAGCGCACGCGTGCGGCGATCCTGAAGGCCGCTGAGGGGCTGTTTGCCGAGCGCGGTTTCGCCTCGAGCCGGCTCGAAGACGTCGCGGAACGAGTCGGGATTCGGCGCGCATCGATCTTCTACTACTTCCCCGACAAGCCCGCGCTCTACGACGCCGTGCTCGCGAACGCGCTCGGCGACCTTCTGACGCGCACCCGTGCCGCGCTCCGTGCGCGGGGGAGCCTCTCTGCGCGGATCGAAGCCGCCGTCGCCGCGTGGGTGGAGACGCTGGGCGCACGCCCGACCCTGGCACGGCTCCTGCTCCGAGAGGCGGCAGACGGAACACCCGAGTCTCCACCCGCATTGCTCCGTCACACCCAGCCTTTTGTGGAACTCGTGCAGCGTGTGCTGGACGAAAGCGCAGGAGATCCACTTCTCGCCGTGCCCCCGATCGATCCGATCCATCTTGCCAGTACGATTGTCGGCGCGACGGTCTTCTTCGTCGCGGCCATGCCCACTTTGGCTCCAAACCGCGGGTTCAATCCCATCGACGCGCAGGAACTGGCCTCCCACAAGAGCGAGGTCCTACGCATCACCCGCCGGCTCCTCGGAATCGCAACGCCCGTACCTCGAATGCGAAAACACCCCGTAACACGACCGGAGCGCGCTTCGCACAAGAGCCGTCCACGCGCGCGCTGAGTCGAAAGGAAAACCCATGGCCGAGCAGCACCCCATTGCGTCGCCCGCCTCCGCTCCGCCCGAGGACGAATACGATCCCTTTCAAGAGTTCAACCGTGTCCAGGGTCGTAGTGCGGTACGCAATCCATATCCGCAGTTTGGAGAGCTCCGAAGCCGATGTCCGGTTCAGAAAATCGACCTGCGCCAACTCCTCGGGAACGAGGTCCCGATCCCTCCGGATGTTGTCCTCGAGGTATACGCAGCGTTGAACCACGAAGCAGCCTCGGAAGTCCTGCGAGATCCGCAGCGCTTTACGTCGAGCGGCTACGCCATGAGCATGGGTCAGGTGTTCGGGCACTCGATCCTCGAGATGGACCCCCCGGAGCACACGCGCTATCGGGCCTTGATCCAGCACGCGTTTACAAAACGTGCCCTCGACCGCTGGGAACGCGAGCTCGTGGGACCCGTCGTGCATGGGCTGATCGATCGGTTCATCGAACGTGGCAGCGCTGATCTCGTACGTGAGCTCACCTTTCCCTTCCCAGTCACCGTGATCGCAGGCATGATCGGAGTCCCGGAGGACCAGCACCGCAACTTCCACCGCTGGGCAGTCGAGCTGATTAGCGTGACGTTTGCTCGCGAGCGCGGCGTCGCGGCCTCAGAGAAACTAGGCCACCTGTTCGCGGAGATTCTTGCCGACCGCCGGAAGCAGCCGCGTGACGACCTGACCAGTGTCCTTGCCCACGCCGAGATTGAGGGTTCGAAGCTAAGCGACGACGACATCTTCGCCTTCCTCAGGCTTCTGGCACCCGCCGGCGCAGAGACGACCTACCGCTCTTCCAGCAACCTGCTCCTCGCTTTGTTGACACACCCATCGCAGCTCGAGGCGCTTCGCCAAGACCGCTCGCTCATCCCCCAGGCGATCGACGAAGGGCTGCGTTGGGAGTGTCCTCTCACCGGGATCATGCGGATTGCCACAGCCGAAACCGAAGTGGCGGGCGCGAAGCTCCCGGCGGGAGCGTTGGTGAACGTGAACCTGGGCGCCGCCAACCACGACGATGCGCGCTACGAAGACCCAGAGCGTTTCGACATCTTCCGGCCGCGAAAGCAGCATCTCGCGTTCGCGAGCGGTCCACACACGTGCTTGGGAATGCACCTCGCGCTCATGGAGACTCGGGTCGTCCTCGAGGCGGTCTTGGATCGCCTTCCGAACCTCCAACTGGATTCCACGGCGCAAGATATCCATATCGGTGGGGTAATCTTTCGTTCACCGGCCGCGCTTCCGGTACGGTTCCACGCCGGGAAGGTGCGCGCATGAGCTCGTCGGTTTTCCTGGGCCTCGATGCAGGCGGCGGCGGCGCGCGCTGCCTCCTCCTTGACGCAAAAAGCGGCGCGCTCACGACAGCCATTCGGCCGTGGAAGCATTCGGTCACACCGGATACTGGGGGGCTGGGCCGCGACCTCGATCTCGCTGCGCTTTGGGCGTCACTCGCGGACGCGACGCACGAAGCCCTGACACGGGCCGGCTTGAAGGGCAGCGACGTGGCCGGAGTCGCCGCCACGAGCATGCGCTTCTCGACAGTGGTGCTGGGCCCCGGGAAGCAGATTCTCCTCGCAACCCCGAACCGCGACGCGAGGGGCAGTCTTGAGGGACTGCGCCTCGCGGCTGAACACGGTCCCGAGCTCCATCGCCGCAGCGGCCACTGGCCGAGTCCGATTTGTACGGCCGCACGCCTACGCTGGCTCGCGACGCGCGAGGCGGGGGCGCAGCTGCGCGCGCCTGGCGCCGCAGTGCTGGCGCTGAGCGATTGGCTGACTTGGCGGCTGTGCGGAGAGATCACCGCCGAGCGTTCGCATGCCGGGTCGACGCTGCTCTTCGACTTTGAAACCGACGACTGGGCCTGGGACGTGATCGACCGGTTTGAGCTGCCGCGTGCGGCGTTCCCGCGGCTACTCGCGTCGGGAACACGCGTCGGCACGCTCGCTGTCGAGGCAGCCGCCGCGCTTGGCCTGCGCGCGGGGATCCCCGTTGGTGTGGGCGGCGCCGACACGCCGTGCGGTCTCCTCGGTGCCGGAGTGGTGGATCCGGGGGAATCCGCCGTGGTTGCGGGAACCACGGCTCCGGTGCAGCAAGTGACAGAGCGCCCGGCAGTGGATCCCGACTGCCGTCTTTGGATTGGTACTCACGTGGTGCCCGGCCGGTACGTACTCGAGAGCAATGCCGGTTCCATGGGCGAGACGCTGGAGTTTATGGGTCGGGTCTTGTATCCCGAATCACCCAATCCCGCAGCCCGCCTCCTCGCCGACGCTGCGGCTTCGGAACCTGGCGCCGCGGGCATGCTGTCTACGGTCGGCGCGCAGGTGATGGATGGTCGCGACCTGAAGCTCCCGCTCGGGAACCTCACGCTCTCGCACCTGTGCGCACCGGATGATCCCGACGCGCGCCGCCACGTCTCACGAGCGCTCGTAGAGGGGATGGCATTCGCCCTGCGGGCAAACCTCGAACAGATCACGGCGACGAGCGGAAGGTCGCACGAACGGCTCCGCCTGGCGGGCGGTATGTCCCGCAGTCCGGCCTTTGCCCAGCTCCTGTGCGAAGTCGTGGGCCGGGAGCTCGAGCTCTGCACCCACCCTGAAACCACTGCGCTCGGGGCCGCTCTGTGCGCCGGCGTGGCGGCGGGTGCGTTTCCCGACGTGGCTCAGGCCGGTCGCAGCCGCCGGCTCCATGCCCAGACTCTGACGCCCACCTCGGCGCCCGAGCGAGCCTACGCTTCGCTCTACCAGAACTGGCGGGCTCTGCGACAGGCGCAGGATCCAGCGATGAGCGCCGCCCAATCGATCATTCTCCCCGCGGTGATCGCGGCTGGAGCAAAGGCCGGATCGCCTACACCCGTCCTCGCACGTCCGCGGATCTTCGTGACGGCAGATCTCGACGAGGAGTCCCTCGCCGAGCTCCGGACGATCGGCGAGGTCGTGCACGAAAGCTTCCGCGAACGCATGCGGCTCCTGACCGGTCCAGCCCTCGTCCAAGCGTTGGCAGGTTTCGAGGTCTTCGTGACTGAGGTCGACGTGGTGGACGTCGCGGCCCTCGAGAAGCTGCCGGACCTACGTGTGGTCGTCGCCTGCCGGGGCGACGCAGTGAACGTGGACGTGGCCGCTTGCACCGCTCTTGGCATCCCTGTTCTCCACGCGCCCGGGCGCAATGCCCAGGCCGTGGCCGACCTAACGCTCGCGTTCCTCTTGATGCTCGCGCGGAAACTACCTGCCGCAGAAGAGTTCTTGCGGAACCCGGAAATCCAGGCAGGAGATCTTGGCCGGATGGGTCAGGCCTTCCAGGCGTTCCGCGGGCGGGAGCTCTGGCGAAAGACCATTGGGCTCGTGGGATTTGGTGCCGTCGGCCGTGAGGTCGCGAGGCGCCTTTGCGCATTCGGGGCACGGGTACTCGTGTATGACCCCTTCCTTCCACCGGATCAGGTGATCCGAGCAGGAGCGGAACCGGTCGCGCTCGACGATCTACTCGCGGCAAGCGACTTCGTGAGCCTTCACGCCTCCGTCAGCGACCACAGCCGCGGCCTGCTGGGCGCCCGTGAGCTCGCGCGGATGAAGCGCGGTGCAGCCCTTGTGAACACCGCACGGGCCGCTCTGGTTGACGAGACAGCACTCGCCGAGCAACTCAAGGCCGGCCACCTCGCGGGTGCTGCCCTCGATGCCTTCTCTGTCGAACCGCCGGGCGCAGACCATCCTCTCCTCGCCCTGCCGAACGTGATTGCAACGCCCCATATCGGTGGGAACACGCTCGAGGTGGCCGCCCACCAAGGTCGCATCGTCGCCGCTGACCTCGTGCGAATTGTGCACGGCGAGCGCCCTCAGCATGTTCTTGACCCCGACGCGCTCCGCGACTTCGCGTTGGATCGACCGCGGCCCTCCCCAGCGCCGGGAATGCTTGCTGCCCTCGCGGCGCGACGAGGTCCCGCAGTGTCTGATTTGCAGCGCGACGCCATCCCGAGAGCCCCAGTGGTGAGCGCCGCGGTGGCTCCCGCGACCGGAGAGACCGTCGAAAAGTTCGCGCGCATCCTGCAGGCCTTCAGCGAAGAGATCGGGCGCGACGGACGTTTGCGCGCCTTCTCCGCGGACCAAGACGTGACGCTCCACTTCCTGATCAGCGATCTCGGCCACGAACTCTTCTTCCGCCTGCGGCGCGGCGCGGTGTCTTCGGGGGTTGGAGCACCGGACGGACGGCCGGAAGTGCAGCTGCGCCTCAAGGCCGATGTCCTCGACGGTATGTTTACGGGCCGGGTGAACCCGATGGAAAAGGCCATGAGCG
>DAIOWK010000169.1:0-7517 GCA_036758525.1 Myxococcota bacterium | reverse complement strand
GAAGAAGCGGGACGCGGCTCCCGTCGCCTCACCGTCTCCCCCCGTGCCGACGACCATGCCGTGTTTGGGCCGGGCTCCACGGTGCTGGCGTGGTCGCAGGGCGGAGGGGGTCACTACGCGGTGGTGTCCGGCACGATCCGATCAGGCCACGGCGGCCTGATCCTCGGGGGCGTCCGCGTGCTGTACGACGGTGGATCAAGCTGGACGGCGCCCCTCGCCTGGTCCCCCGACGCCCGCTCGCTCGTGGTGGTGCGCGGCAATCCGCTGCGCCCTCTTGGCGCACATGTCGTTGACCCCGCGACCGGAGCGGAGGTGTCGGTCGGCGATGACGTCCCGGGCCTCGCGAGTGCGTCGTTTACCGCAGACGGCAGCTGGCTCGCCGTGCCTACGACGGAGCGCGCCACCGTCGCGGGCCTTGTCTCCGATCGTCTTGGGTTTCTTCTGGCACCGCTTGCGAGGGGCAACACATCGGTGCGATTTCGTGGCACGGGTGTGCGGGCCGGCCAACCAACAGGGGAAGGCACCCCCCTTGAGCTGGGGGACGTGGGGACCTGGGGTGAGCCGACCGGTGTCGCACTCGCTCCCGATGGTCGAAACTTCGTGTTGGGGCAGCGCCGCACCTCAGGCCGTGGTATCGAGGAAAGACTCGTCCACGTGACGCTCGACTGTTCACCACCGGGTGGTGTATAAGGAAAGCATGCTCTGGCGTTCGGCCGCCATTTTGGTGGGTCTCGCGTTGGTTAGGAGTGCGCTGGCCGCGGGTCCGCCAGAGGTAGCGACGTCATCGACAGGTTCCGCCGACCAGGCGGTGCTCAGCGAACTGCCGTTTTTGCCAGGGGATGAGAGGAATCGCATCCTGATCGATCTCGCGCCTCAGGGATACCGGCCATTCCAGATGATGGTGGATACAGGCGCGACGGACAGCGTTCTCACTCCGGTCTACGCCCGCAAGCTCGGGGTAAATATCCGCCCGACCCAGGACCGCCCATACCGACAGGCGACAAGGCTCGGTCGCGATCTCCAGTTCTGGGTAGACGTCCGGAGCAGCGATACAGGATCGAAGACGGGCTTCGAATACGGGCTCCTTGGCGGCACGTTCTTGCGGGAATATGTGGTCGAGCTCGACTTTCTCCGGCGTCGAGTGCGGTTCTTGGATCCCGAGCGTTACCAAGTGCCCGCGAAGCTTGAAAACGAGAACGAAGCGGCGATTCCGATCAGAGTGGTCGGGAATCGGCCTTATCTCGAGATCTCGGTCGGGCAGAACAATCTGCTGGTATTGCTGGATACTGGAATGCCAGTACCGGCCGTTCTGTCAGGCGCCGCCATGGAGAAGGTGGGGCTCCACACCACCTCTCTGGCGGGCCTGCGCATCGGATCGGTCGTCGGACCGGTCGAGGTTGAGTTTTCCGAGGCGGAGAGTTTGCGACTCGGACCATTCGAACTGACGCACGTCCCACTCCTCGCGGCGCCCAAGGGCTGGTACAACATCGCGGGTTCAACGGACTCGGTCGTGGGCTATGACATCCTTGCGCAATTTATCGTGCGTATCGACTACCCACACCAGCGACTCTGGCTTCAGCGCAGAACCGGCGCCGAAATCACGTACGGTGGGGAATCCTACGCACAACAGCGTCGCGCAGGTGTGTTGACCTACGCGCAGTCTCAAGGTCTGGCCGTGGCTGCGCTGTTTCCCGATTCACCGGCCGTTCGTCTCGGCCTACGCCCCGGTGACGTGCTCGTACCGGCCGTGGGAGGGAGTACCGAGAACTTCGGGGCGAATGTCCTCGAGGCGATCGCCGCGGGTAAAGAAGTCACTGTTGCGCGTCAGATCAATGGCGTCTGGGTTGACCTGGCACTTCCCTCCGGCGCCGGAGACTCCACCTCCGATGAGCCGAAGAACTAACCGAGCCGCTATGCTTGGTCTGCGTGATCTCGCTCGAGCGTATTCGCACTGCACTTTCTTCCCACCCGCCGAGGCTGGTTGACCCTCACAGCAAGCGTCAAGCGGCGGTGGCGGTGATTCTGCGTGAAGCCTCCCCGGGGGCTGAGCTCCTGCTCATCGAGCGGGCCGAGCGCGCAGGGGATCCGTGGTCCGGACACATGGCATTTCCAGGTGGTCGCGTCGAGCGCATGGATCCGAATCCACGCTTTGCGGCCGAACGGGAAACTCTCGAGGAGGTCGGCATCAAACTCGGGGAGGCCGAAGTCCTGGGTCGCCTTGACGATCTCGAAGGGCGTCATGCCGGGCGCCCCGCCGAGCTTGTGATCTCAGCCTTCGTGTATTTCACTCCCGACCCCGCGCCAATTGCTCCGAGCCCAGAGGTGCGTGAGGCGCTCTGGGTTCCGATCTCGATGCTCGTTGACCCCGAGCACTACGTCGACTACGCCTATCCCCCCGCCCACGGTGCGACCTACCCAGGGATCCTGGTCGGAGATCCGGAGCGTCACGTGGTCTGGGGGCTCACCTATCGTTTCCTTGAATGCTTCTTCGGGATTGTCGGGCACCCTCTCCCGCCACGGACTTGGCCTCAGCGCTAACGCCGCCTACCAAATGTAGGCGCGGGCAGTCTCCCGCCGGGAGTGGCCGTCCAGCACGTGCAAGACGCGCAGCTTGCGGCGCGTGCTGGGTGCGAACTGCCCGATCGGCAGGTACACGAGTTGCCGGTCGAGGCGTGCCGCCCATTCGCGCATGCGCGTGTTCGGTGAATGGGGAGCCACAACGACAACAACGCGCTCCATGCTGTAGTCGACAGCCGCCAAGACGAGTCGCTCGGGCTTGGTCTGTGCGAACTCGTAGCGCGGGTCGGTCCAGATATCGGCCATGCGTCGGGGAGGCCAGGAGAGCGCGAATCCGCCGTACTCGGCGCGGCAGATCCCCGGGCCGACAACCATCTCCCGTGGGTCGGTCGCATAAAAAGCCATGTCGGACTCTTCCGCGTGTTCGCCGAGCCAGGTGAGCATGAAGGGATAGCGCTCTGTGTCCGGCTCCTCATCAAAGATCATGACCACGCTACCGACATCACCCGGAGCGCGCCCTGCGCGCCGTACAAAGAGCTCGCCCTCGCTCCAGCGTCGGACGGTCTCGCGCACGTCGATTCCATCTTCGAGCGACGCGACAAAGGGATGAGTCACCGCCCGCTCCTCGCAAAGGATCGACTTGCCACGATCCTTCATCCGCCGACCGAAAGCCTCGATCACGATGTCCTCTGGCGGATAGGAGCAAACTCCGTCCCCGGTAAAGCCGGCGAGGAACTCGCCGGGGAAACGCTCCCCGCGGCGGCGTTTCACGGGAAAAGGTCGAGCGCGACGTCCGGGCCGCGGGATCCGCGGGCGGAGCCGGATGCGTCGCGTGCCGAGCAGCAACTCCTCGCCGGAGATTCGGGCCGTGGGGAGGTCGGCCAGCTCGGATTGAATGGGATAGGCCGTACCGAGTCGCCAGAGCTCATAAGCGAAGCTCTCATCCACACAGCCTCGGCCCGCGACCACGAGGTCGAACAAGTCGGGAACGAGCGCTCTCGATGCCGCCGCGAGGCGGCGCACAAAGCGCGCAAACCCGCGACGCTGCCATGATCGAACCGATTCGCCGGTCATTGCCTCGCTCCGCGCCGCGGCCTCCTCGAAGAGTGAAGCGGATGCGCGCATGCGGTCGAGGAATCCGGGGCCGACCGGTTCCCCGGCGCTGGATTCACGCGCGATGCGTGCCACTGCCGCAGCGACCGCGCCCTGCTCGGTTTGGCCACTGCCGTCGATGACGCGGAATGGCCCGACGCGCCGCCCGAGGTCAGGAAGAGGCCGCGCCGGCTCTTCAAGGCTCGTGGCATGCGCTCCCGAGCGGCGCTGCTCATAGACGGCGGCGATGAGCGGCATTTCTCCCATCACCTCGGGCAGGCAGTCGGGATGGAGGTGAAAGACCGATACCTCGGCTCGGCGGGTCCGCGCGAGCGTCTCCGCTCTCTCATCCAGCCTGAGGGCCTTGGCCACCCCGTTCACATGGGCGAGTCCGCAGACGAGAAGAACAGGCCCGTCTACCTCGCGCGCGAGGCGCGTGGCTCGTGCCGCCATGCCTCGCTCGCGCAGCACGTCGGAGGGGGCGCGCTCCCAAGGCACTGCCCGGTAAGACGCCGTGTAGCTCGCGTAGCCCATTCGCACGAGGGCGTAGGGATCGGGCAGCGGATCGCGGTATGCCGGGTAGTCGTCCAGATCGAGATCCACGAACGCGACGGGAATGCCTTGCTCGACGCCGGAACGGACGGCCTCCGCGAGGGGATCGGTGGGCTCAATGGGTAGATAGACGGTCTGCCCCGAGGCCAACGCGTAGACCACAACCGAGAGCCGGGGCAGCCGTCGGATCGCGCGCCGGACTGCGCCTTCGATCGTGGACGGGAGCTCCACTGCGATCGCTGCTGGCTTGAGCCGAGCGATCTCCTCGCGCACCAAGTCAGCGAACTCTACCCGATAGTGCGCTACGCCGAGGACCGCGACGGGAGGGGTCGCAGCGTCCATCGTCAGTCCTCGAGGAAGCGCAGCGCCCCCTCGCCTACAATCTGCTCCACCGCCCGCGTCACCGCCTCGCGTCTGCCAACCGCGGGGTTCGTGCTGGCAAGCAGCTTCTGGGCGTAGCGGACGACATTGATCCCATCGCGCACGCTCGTACGCTCCTCGGCAACGTGGGCGCGTTGGAGAAAGTCGGCCACGTAGGCGAGGAGATCCTCGTCCGCCAGGGGTAGGTTGTCGCGCAGAATGCGGCGCTCCTCGTCGCGCTCCGGAAACTCGAGCCAGATCTTCGGTTGAAGCCGCGAGTCGATATATTCGGGGATCTCGAACGTGCTTGCGTCGTCATTCATGGTGGCCACGAGACGGAAGTCGGGGTGGGCGATGATCTTTACGCCGGCCACCGCAGACTCGATCGAGCGCCGGTCGTCAAGCAGAGGGGCCAGGCTCGCCCATGCCTTCTCACTCATTCGGTTTCCCTCGTCGAGGATGCAGGCCCCTCCGACGAGCATCGCTGTGACGAGCGGCGATGCGACGTAGCGCAGCCGACGGTCCGAGTCGACGACGGGCAGAACAAGCAGGTCTTCCGGTCGTGTGTCCATGGTGGCTTGGAGGACAAAGACCTCGCGTCCGAGCGTACGGGCGGCAGCCACCGCGAGCGTCGTTTTTCCAACGCCCGGGGGACCGAGAAGACGGGGATAGAGCGGCAGGTCGCCTTCCCCGAGCACCATCCACGCGGCGAGAAGCTCGCGCAACGGCTCCTCCTGACCGACCCAGCGCCCCGGGATCTGGTCGGGATGGGAGAGGTGCAGCGGCACTCCGTCTTGGACGACGGCGCGCGTCATGCAGATTCGAGAGAGACGTCGATCACAAGCCGGTCGGCAGCCTTCTCGAGTGCGTTGCGCAGCGCTGAAAGGTCGACCGATTCGGGAATCTCGACGGCCATGGTCATCTCGTAGTGGGGTGAGCCGCCGGGACCCGGTCGGCTCCGGGTCGAGAGATCGGCGATGTTCACGCCATGCTCCGCCAGCTCGCGACACAGTCCGGCGACGATTCCCGCGCGGTCCTCGCCGGCTGCATTCAGCCGGAAGAGGTTGTGTCCAGGAGCGGGCACCGACGGACGGGGACCGCCTTCGAGGTGCCGCAGCAGAATCGTGAGGCCGTGCTCGCGCTCAAGGCGCTTCGCCCCCACGGCGAGCGCATCCCCGGCCCCCTCGGAGGAAGCCGAGGCCAGGAGAATCACGGCGAAATCGGTCCCGAGGATCGTCATGCGCGAGTCCTCGAGGTTGGCATCGCAGTCGTAGACGAGCTGCGCGAGCTCGGCGACGAGGCCTGGCCGATCGCGACCGATGGCCGAAAGAATGAAAAAGCGCCGCATTTCTCAATAATCTAGCTGCGAGTCGGGCTGTCCGCCGCTCCACGCCCTAGGGGGTGCCAAGAAGCTTGCGCTGAAGCAGCTGGCTCATCCAGCTTACGATGTACGGCACCGCGATGTTGTTCTTCGCGGTAAGCACGTCGAGATGGGCGTAGCCCTCGGCGATGAAGATCTGCTTGTCGGCGGCGGGCGTCGCAATCGAACCGAGGTAGTCGGCAAAGGACGCCTCTGTCGGCGCCAATCCATCCGAGCCGCCGATGCACAACACGGGCACGTTGACGTTTGCATTCTGAGTGACGGCGAGCAGGCTCTCGTCGCCGAGGGATGAAGAGTCGCGGCCGAACTGCAAGTCGAGATTGGTTCGCCCAGTTCCGTAGTACCACTCGAGGAAGTTTCCGGGCTGGAACAGGGTCTGGAGCATGTCCGTGAGATCCGAGACCTGCGCCTCCAGGCCCCAGCGTGCGGGCGGATCCGTCGGTGCAGGCCGAGGGCCGAGGTCCCTGATCACGCAGCCCGGCCCCCCGTCCACCGCGGGATCCGGATTGAAGGGTGGGCAGGTGGGCAGCGTGGGATCGTTGTAGTTCTTCCATTGGCGCGGCTGGCCGTCCGCCCTCGGGTGCAGCAGGTAGAACGAAGACAGGATCCCGGCAGAAGGGATGGCCGGGAAGAGCGAGTTCGGGCCGTCGTCGCTAAAGCCAAAGGAGCCAGCGAGTTCGGCCACCGGTGAGGTGTTGTTGTCCAGGAACAACCCGATCATGGTCTGGCTCGTGAGAGGCGCAATCACGACGATATTGAGTGGGAAAGTCTGGAAGAGTGCGGTGCGTTGCAGCAAGGACGGGAGCCCAGGCCGGAATGTCCCGTCGAGGCCGGCGAGCTCCGCAGCAGCTCCGAACTGCGAAAGCGACGCTCCCGAGAAGCTCGGCAGAAAGACCTGATCGGTGTCGAGCGTAGAGGTCGCGAGTGTATTGACGGCGTCGAGGTAGGCGGCGTGCGTAGGTAGGTTCGCCCCGGGGGCTCCAGGGCCGCCAAGCTCGAGGAGAAGGAGGCCATCGATCTTTTTGTAGCCAGCGTCCACGCCGGGCCCCGGGTCAAAGTCGTAGGCCGCGAAGATGCCCGCCCACTCCGTACCCAGGGAATGTCCACCGAACAGGACGAGCCCTTGGGGCCCGACCTCTTCGCGCGCCTGGTCCACCAGGATCTTCCAGTCACGCACGTAGGTGTCGACGCCCCAATACGCCATGAAGCGCGCGTCGTTCTGGCCGAGCTGGCGGAAAGGTGAGGTGCCCCCCAATGCGTCCGGCAACGCAAAGGGCGGATCTTGAATTCCGTTGCCGTTTACATCCACACCAGGCTGGTCGGGAAAGTAAAACTGGATGCCGTCGAGGAAGCCATTTAGATCCGGCGTTGCTTGCTCAAGCTTGCCTTGCGCGTAGAGCGATCCGCGCAGATCCTCGAGTTGGTTGGGACGCCGATCGATCACCCACACCTCAAGGTTGCCACCGAACGCAAGCACGAGCTGCTGGGCGAGGGCATTAAAGGGACCCGCGCCGCTCACGAAGCCCGGCACCAGGATCAGGATGATCCGAGGCTTGGCGTTCGGGTCCGGCCTCGGCAGCGAGAAACGCGCATAGCTGACTTGATTGAGGTCGGG
>DAIOWK010000168.1:0-7519 GCA_036758525.1 Myxococcota bacterium | reverse complement strand
GGATCCGAGTATCACGCTCGAGCGCCTGCTCAAGCTTCGGCGCGCGACGCGCGCCTTGGCCGACTTCTTGGAGAGCGAACTTCGGGCGTACCTCGACACGGTGGCACCTCTTCTGCGCCCCAAAAGGTTGCTCGGGAACCTCATCCAAGGCGAGAGTACGGAGTCTTACTACGATTCCGATCGCGCGTTTGCGGAGCTCCAGCAGCTTTGGGCCAAGGTGAGTGAGAGGCCGTTCCGGCTGCGCGCGCATCTCACAAGCCCGATCCCCGCGATTCGTGTGAAGCTCGAGCTCTCGCGCTGGGAGGAGCTCTGGACTGCGCCCTCAGGCGGAAAGAAGCTCTGGGTGAGCTCGCCGCTCAGCTGGGTCGTGAGCTACCCCGGTGCGTGTCGCTTGGACAGCTTGAACAAGATGCTGGTAGGCGAGGAGCAGCGCAATGAAGCCGAAATGCATCAGTTCGTGTTGAATGCGTGCATTCTGAACCTCCTGCTCGAGCGGACGCCCGGCATCCCAAAGCTCCTGGCCGGATTGCGTTACGCGCTGGAGGTTCGGCGCGTCGCTGCGCTCGGCGATCTTCCCCTCGTGGTCGTACGCTCCGCGATTCCCTCGGTTCGGCCTTCGGCACAAGTGATGATCGACGCTGCCGAACTCGCGGGTCTCGGAACCTTCGAGGAGGTCCTGGACGCCAGCGCGGCACGCGCCCTCAAGGATCCGCTTCGTGCGCGGGTCGAAGAGCTGATGGCGGAGCACGCACCGCCGGAAATCAGCTAAAGCCGCAGCGAGAAATGGAGCAGCACGTTCACCGGTCGGCCGGCAATCGTGAGCTCAGGCCCGACGCGCAGCGCGACGTCGGTGGCGGTCGCGTCCTTCGGGTTCGGTTTCATCACGATCCCCACACGCTCTGGACCAAGCGGCGCCTCCGGCGTCGAAAGAAACCCGATGATCGCGGTACGCAGGGCCTCGCTTGCTGCGGCGCTTCCGCCTAGGCCGACCACGTCCGAGACCGTCCGCCCGAGAAATTTCGTAAGGCGCGACGCGAAGATCTGATAGGCGAGTGTGCACTGCTGCGCAGCGTCGGCCGTAGCCTCGGCGTCCGGGTAGCGCTCGGGCCTGCGAAAGCTGCGCACGCTGCCGAGGAACGCGACGTCGCGCTGGTAGAGCTGCACGACCGAGAGGCCGATCTTCTCGAGATCCTCGCGCCGTTCGTTGCCGAAAATACCCTCGACGGGGGACGGCTTCGCATCTTCGGGACCCGAGAGCAGCGGGAGATCGGGCACGAGCGCGTGGTGGGAGCCCGAGATCTGCAAGCACGCGCCGGTGCGCGCGAAGGAGCGCACCACCACACTCCCGAGCGCCCAAACCGCGCTCCCAAGAAGCCCCGGCTCCGCAACCTTCTCCTCGTAGGCGATGCCACGGGTCGGTTCGCCGGCTGCGCCATAGGGCATGCGCAGGGCGATCCGGTTGGCCAAAAGCACGAGCCAGCGCGCCTCGTCGCGCTGGCGCAGGGAACGCCATCCCGTGTAAGCCGGATCGTCAAAGGTCTGCTGGGGGAGGCGTGCCTTGGCCACCCCGCGCCACGAGGCGAGCCCGAGGAAGGCGGGCGCAACGCCCACCGCGATGGGGGTCTGGGCGCGCTCGCCTGCGCCCGCCAAGGCCTGGGCCCGTTCGAGGTCCTGCGCCCCCAAACCGAGCTCGAACGCCGCGAGCACGAGGTCGGCGTCTTCACCTTCGGCGAGGCCGTCGATCGCCTCCGCCGCCGCGTCCGCACCCGCACAGACCAAGTCGAGAGCGATGGGCTTTCGGAAGTCGGTCCGATCGACGAGGAGCTTCGCGCCGCGCCAGAGCGATTCAAGGCTCGAAAAGGCCGGGGCGTGGAAAATTTCATCGAGCTGCGCCGAGAGGAGCTCATCCAAGGCGGCCGCGGCGGCCGCCGCCCCGTTCCTCGCTCCCGGGCTCCGCCCCGTCGATGGCCGTGTGGTGAGGGCGTCAACCAAGCGACGGGCCGTCTCGCGCGCCGCGGGCGGGCTCGCGCCGGGGCTCTCCACGAGCCCGAGGATGGAATCGACGTCGCTGGCCTGCGGCGCCGTCGCGGCTCGGGTGGGCGCCGTGGGGGAAGTCGTCAAAGCCGACTCCATGAGACGGACCAACGGCTCCACGAGGGGCGGCGGTGCCAACTCAGAAGCCCGCAGGCGGAATGCGTTCCTTTCGAGTTCGCCCCGGCCCACGGCCTCCGCCGCCCGGCGCAGCTCCCGCAGCTTTGAGAGAGCGGGTACCGCCTCCGTGATCGCTTCGGGTCCAAGCTCGCGCAGGCTCGCCGGCGCAAGCGCGATCTCAAGCTGAGGGGCGGCCCCCCCGATTCGATTGAGCACGGTAAACTCGATCCGGGGAGAGATGCGCGCGAAGACTTCCTCGAAACGCTCCTTGTCCACAGGGATGCGCGAGGCTTTGGTCTCCGAGCGACCGCTAAAATCGCCCAAAGCGACGATGCGCAGCGTCGCGGTCGCGCTCGACATGGGCGCTCCTCCAGATTTGGAAAGGAGTCTGCGATTATCGCACGGCGGCTACTCCCTGCGGGTTGACTTCCGCGCGCGACTCGGGCGAAGGTATGTCCTCTTCGAGCGGCTGAAGCGTCGCCCTCGAAACCCGAAAGAGGCCGACGAGATGTCCGGGATCTTGCGGGTCGGTGGCCGAGAGCGAGCTGGCATCGCGCGTGGTCTTGGGGGAGGCCACCCCAGGTTGGGTGTGCTTGCACGCCGGGCGCTTCTCGGTGCGGCTGTGGTGTGCAGCAGCCTGGCCTGTTCGAAGCCGCCGCCCCCGACCGCTACGCAGGTCTGCTTTACGCTGAACGCGAGCCCGAGCCTCAACTATTACGACGGCCAGTCCCACGTGGTCGTGCTCTACGTGTACCCGCTCGAGTCGGCACTGGCGTTCGATGCTGCGAACGTCGAGGACGTGCTGGGCGGCGGGGCGCTTGCGGGGGCCGTGGGCAAGCCGCGCGAGATCACGGTGGCACCCGGTCAGCAGGTGACCTTCGACGAGCAGTTCTCTTTGGCGACGACCCATGTGGGCCTGGTGGCCGACTACTACCGTGCGCCCGGCGATCCGCCGGGGACACGCAAGGCCTCGATCGCCGCCAAGTGCGCGAAGGAGAGCCGGCCGACGGTCGTGCTCTCCGCGCGCGACCTCTTGGTCAAGTGATCGGTCGCGCGACGCCATGACGACCCGCCCGCTCAATCCCGTGGCCTGGTCCGAGGGCATGTTCCTGCGGCCCCAGCACCTGCAACAGAGCGAGCTCTATGGCGACGCTCGCCTCAACTACCACCTACGCACGCTCAATCCCTTCCACTGGGGCGTGGCGAAGCTCGAGGTGGATGAGGAGGCGCTCAACGACCATCGCGTGACCCTTTTGGCCCTCGACGCCGTGCTGCCCGGTGGCACCATCGTGCGCTACCCCGGCAACGCCTTGGTCGAAACCCGAGAGTTCGATCCGACGGCGGAGCGGCTCTCGCTCTACCTCGGCCTGCGACACCTTTCACCGAGCGAGCCCAACGCCGCCCCCCTCGGCGACGGTGCGCGCGACGTACGCTGGCTGGTGCAGCCCGAGGAGCTGCCCGATCTCCAACGCGGCGGATACATGACGCCCGTCAACCTCGTGTATCCGAACCTCCGACTCTTCTTCGACGGCCAGGAACACGACCTCGAAATCCACGAGTCGATCAAGATCGCGGAGATCCGCGCAACGGGGGAGCTCAAGACACCGTTTGCGCTCTCCCCGACCTACTGCCCGCCGCTGCTTGCGATGCAGACCTTCCCGCCGCTTTTCGACGAGGTGACCCGCTGCGTGAGCCAGATTGCGGCACGGGTGCGCGTGGTGGCAGGACGCACCGCCACGATCGCGATCGCGGACCTGCCGCGCATGTGGATGCGCTACACCCTGGCGCGCATGACGCCGGTCTTGCGCCACCTGCTCTCCACCGGCGATACGCGCCCCTTTCACCTCTATACGGCCCTCGTGGAGACGGCGGGGTCCCTCGCGGCGTTCCACTCGATGGAGGCGGCCGAGCTTCCGCTCTACAACCACGAGGATCTCTACGGCTGCTTCCACGCCCTGATCGAATTCATCGATGCGCAGCTTGCGGAAGCCGTTCCCACCAACTTCTTCGAGCTGCCCATGCCGTTTGATCCGGCGAAGAAGTACTACGTGACGAACGACCTCAACCTGGAGCGCGTAGACCCGCGAAACGCCTTCTTCCTCGCCATCAAGGCGCCGATGGACTCGAAGCAGTTGGCCCAGCACGTGGCCGAGTACGGCAAGGCGAGCTCCTGCCGCGGGGTCCCGCCCCTCGTCATGTTGAACACGAAGGGCCTGCGGCTTGAGCCCATGCCGGCGGCGCCCACGGAGATCGCGGCGCGCGCGGGCTTCGAGTATTTCAAGGTGGATCCCCACGGACCCGCCTGGTCGAAGGTCAAGGACGAGTTCTGCTTCGCCCTCTCCCTCGGCAAGCTCGAGAACGCCGACGTGCGTTTGTACGTCGTGATTCCGAAGGGCTGAGCGATGGTGCGCTCGCTCGGACGCATCGCCGGCGACTTCTTCGACTCGCTCCTCCTGTTTCAACTCTCCCCGGAAGCCGCGTCCGTGCAGCCCAGCCGACTGAGGGCGCAGGTCCTGGCGTTGCTCGACGGGGTGCTGCGCGACCCAGACGCACGCAGCGTGCCGCCGGCGGATCTCGAAGAGGCCCGCTTCGCCCTTGTCGCGTGGGCGGATGAGATGGTGCTCAAGTCCGGCTGGCCCGGGCGAGAGGATTGGCAGCGCGAGCCCCTTCAGCTTCAGCTCTTCCGAACCAACCGCGCCGGCAACGAGTTCTATGACCACCTGGCCCACTTGCGCCCCGATCAAGTGGCCGCACGCGAGGTCTATTTCCTGTGCCTCCTGCTCGGCTTTGAGGGTCAGTACATGGGCCACGAGGGCGACCGGCGCGCGATCGTCCACCAGCAGTACGAGCTCTTGCGGGTTTGTGGACGCGCGACGGAACTTGGGCGCGAGCAGTGGCTCGCGCCGCCGGCCTATGACACGGCGATCCGCCTTCCGCCCGCCCGCGGAGGGCGTCTTTGGCCATGGCTCCTGGCGATCGCCCTCGCAGCCCTCGTCGTCTTCGGGACCTTCTGGAGCATCCTGGGCTCGGCTGCCGGACACGTCCCGCTGCCGCCGGTGTCATGAACCTCCCGAAGTGGCTGGAGGCCCTCTCGAGCCCGAAGGTCGTGATTCCGGCCGGGGGCACGGTGGTCTTCGTGGGGCTCGCCGCCGGCCTGCGCTTCGTTCTCGGCGGAGGCTGGCTCGTCCCGATCATCGTCGCGCTCGGCCTCGCGCTGATCGCGCTCGTGATTGTGCTGGTGGTGATGCTCTTCCGTCAGGAGCGCGAACAGCGCCGCGCGCGCGGCGTGGACGACCAAGCGCCCCCCGCGCGGCCCTCCGAGAGCGAAGCACGCGCCTTGCGGGACAAGCTGTCAGATCGCTTCCGCATGGTGATGGACGAACTGCGCGGTTCCCGGCTGGGGCGCGACGGCGTCTACGCACTGCCCTGGTATCTGGTGATTGGCGAGCCGGGAAGCGGCAAGAGTGCGCTGCTTCACGAATCGGGCCTCGAGCTCCCCGCCGAGTTCGCGCGGCTCCCGGCGCCGGGACCGACACGCGACTGCGACTTCTGGCTCGCCAACGAAGCCATCCTGCTCGACACCTCGGGCCGCTACTCGCGCTCCGAAGAGTCCGCTGACCGCAGCGAGTGGCGCTCGCTTCTGCGCCTTGTGCGCGGTGCGCGCCCGGGCATGCCCGTGAATGGCGTCGTCGTCGCCGTCCCGGCGACGAGCCTGCTCGGCCGAAGCGTGAGCGACGTGGAGGAGAACGCCCGACAGCTCCGCCGCACGCTCAATGAGATCATCGACGAGCTCGGCGTGGACGCGCCGATTTACATCGCCGTGACCAAAGTCGATTTGGTGGATGGGTTTATCGAGCTGGCGAGCGCCCTGCCTCCTGGCCGCCTGGTCGAGCTCTTCGGCTGGACGAACCCGGAGCGACGCTTCGCCGACGCCGGGGACGCCGCGCTGCGGGGCCTCGACGCCGTGCGAGAGCAACTCGAGGCGATCTTGCCCGAGCTCCTCTTGCGGGAAGCCGATCCGCAGCGCCGCCGCAAACTCTTCGTCTTCCCCCAGGAGCTCGACGAGCTCTCGCGTGTGCTCGCGCTCTTCTTGCGTCGTTCGTTCGCGCCGTCGCGCTACGAGGAAACCCCTTTCTTGCGCGGGGTCTACCTGACGAGCGCACGGCGTGAGGGCGAGACGCTCCCGGGCGTCTCTCAGCGGCTCGGTTTCCCCTGGGCGCGCTCCCGGGTCGACGGCCGAGGGCCGACCCAGGGAATCTTCGTGCGAACACTCTTTCGCGACATGATGCTCGAGGACCGCGAGCTCGCACTGCCCAGCCATCGCATCGGCCCGAGCACCCGGCGCGCGCTGCTCGTGGTGGGGGGTGGCTTCTTGCTCGCGGCGGCGCTGGCCTGGAGCATTCCCTTCTTCGGAAACTACGGAGCCATCGAGCACTTGACCGTGGATACGCAGTCCGTGCTGGCGGGAACCGGTGCGTCGGCCCTCGACCAGCTGCGACAGACGATCGAGCAGGAGCAAAAGGAGCGATCCCGGCTGCGTCGGCGGCTGGGCCTCGGCGGTGCACTCGAGACCGCGCTCGAGCGTGCGCGTGAGACCTACGTCTGGAGCTTCGGGCGCGACTACGAGGAGCCCACCAAGAGCGAGCTCCTGCGCAGCGCGAAGCGCCTGGACAGTGGCGCCTTCGAAGCGTTGGCGGAGCTTGCGCTCGACGTTGCATGGCTCGAGGGAAAGGGGGCGCTGCCCGGAGAGGCGCGGCCAGACCTCTCCCACTTCGTGAAGTCCGAGGCGGGACCGGCCGATCCCTCCCTGTTCGGTCCTGGCTACGACGCCTGGCTTGCCTGGGCGCCCGAAGAGCACGTCACACGACGCCTCCAGCAGGAGCGGGAGGTTTTCAACCAAACGGCGGCCACGCTGCTCGACCTCGATCGCCTCGAGCAGTGGAGCGCAAACAGCAGCGAGGGCCGCGGCCCGGTCCGCTACTCCGAAGTTGGCTTGCCCGCGGGCGAGAACGAGGCGTCTGTGCCGGGCACCTACACGCACCAGAGCTGGGATGGCTTCGTGAAGGGACTGATCGCCGCCGTCGAGCGCGCAGGAGGAGCCTCACCCGCAACTCTCGATGCCTTCAAACGCGCCTACGTGACGCGCTTTGACGGCAACTGGCGCCGTTATCTCATGGGCACGCCGCTCCCCGCGGTTTCCGATGCCGCGGTGCGGAACTCTCCTTACCTCCGCCTGGTGGACCAGATCGATTCCCAGACCCGCGCGGATCTGCCACGCAGCGGGCCCGAGCCGAGCTGGATGGGCTCCTTGCACAGCGCGCGTACGGAGCAGACCAAGGACCCGAAGGACACCCTCGCATGGCCACGC
>DAIOWK010000167.1:0-7575 GCA_036758525.1 Myxococcota bacterium | reverse complement strand
TGAGATGACCCTCGCCGTAGTACTCGATGCGGTCGGGTGTTCCTCGACCCTTCGAATCGATGGTGCGTCGGACGAGCGCGCCGTCCTTGTACTCCGCGATGGTCCCGAAGTGGCCGTCGAAGTTGGTGTCGAGGCGCTCGCTCGTGACGTTCCCCTTGTCGTCGAACTCGTAGATCGCGTCGATCTTCCCGTCCCCATTGCGGTCTTCCTCTTGCTTGACCTTCTTGCCGTCGCTGTAGGTGAGGAAGGTATCCGGCTTGCCGTCGCCGTTCGTGTCGGCTTCGCTCCGCACCGGCTGGCCGTTCTCGAAGAAGGTGACGAGATCGGGCTTGCCCTTGCCCTTGGTGTCCTGCTCCTCGCGCACCTTCTTGCCGTTTTGGTAGAAGCGTACGAGATCGACGTGGCCGGTCTTCTTGGAATCGACTTCCTCGCGCTCAAGCTCGCCGTTCGCGTCGAAGGTTGCGACAAGGTCGGCGTGTCCGCTGCCGGCCATGTCCTGGACCCGCTTGCGCTCTTTGCCGTTCTCATAGGTGGAGACCGTGTCGATGCGACCGTCGCCGTCCGTGTCCATCTCGCGCCGGACGATCACCTCGTCCTTGTAGGTGGTGATGATGTCCGGATGCCCGCGGTGCTTGCTGTCCTCTTCGACGCGGACCTTCTTGCCGTTCTCGTAGTAGATCGTGACGTCCCACTGGCCGTCACCATGGGTGGCCTGGTACTCGACCTTCTTCGTCCCGTCGGGGTTGAACTCCGCGCGGATGTCGGGCTTGCCGGTGTGGGCCCGATCCTCCTCCACGACGGACGGCTGCCCATTCGCGTAGGTCACCCAGCGGTCGATCTTGCCGTCGAAGTTCTCGTCGGATTCTGCCCGTACCGGCACTCCGTTCTCGAAGTAGACCCACGAGTCGGGCTTGCCATCCCCCTTTCGATCGTCCTTCTGGACCTTTGGCTTACCGTTCTCGAACTCGACCCACTGATGGACCTTGCCGTCGCCTTTGGTGTCGCGCTCTTGGCGCGAGATCGAGCCATCCGGTGCGTAGGTCACCCAAAGGTCAATTTTCCCATCGAAGTTCGAGTCGATCTCGGCGTGATCGGGCTTTCCGTCTTTGTAGTAGACAGTCTCGTCGTAGACGCCGTCGCCGTTGGTGTCGGTCTGCTTCTTGGCGAGGCGCTCTTGGTCGTCATACTCGAGGAGAACCGGCTTCTTCTGGGCATGAGCACTGGCACCCACGACCAGGAGCGCCGCGACCACGAGGAGCGTGAGCAGACGTTTCACGGGGGATCTATCCGCCGGCGAGCGGGTTCCGGAAGATGCCGGTGAGCTGCTGCCTTGCGAGACAGCGAACGCGGTCCGACATGGGAGGGAAGGGCGCGGCCGCTCGGAGCGCCTCGACGGCACTCGCAGCGAGCTCCGGGTGGCCACCGCCAAGGGGCCGCACCGCCGTAACCGAGCCCGCGGGATCAAGCGAGAACTGGAGCCGCACCTCCTGGCTCGGCGGCACGTCTGCGGGCAGGATCCAGCGGGCGTACATGCGCGTGCGGATCTGCTCCTCGTAGGCCACCACCTCCGGGCGGCTGAAGCAGTCGCCGTCTCCTCCTCCCCCCGAACCGTTTCCGCCGTCTCCCCGCAGCAGCCCTTCCCCGACCCGGGTGTTGACGCTCGCCACGCGGGGTCCCGTGGGAGAGCCTAGAACGTCGCGATTCGAGGCAATCCCCTCCCGCACAGACGAGCCCCCGGGTAGGCCGGTGGCGCTGGCCGGGCCGGTGCCGATCGTGGAGCCCACATCGGTAATCTGGCGCGGGCCCGCCGAGGGTCCCGCAGGCTGATTCGCGTCGGTCGGGCCACGAAGGGCAGGAGCCGCAGCGCTTCCGAGGTCCACCTTCGAGACCTGCACGCTCGCGACGGAACTCACCGCGGAAACGTGCTCTGCCACCACCGTCGCGTGCGAAATATCCTTGGGGGCGACCACCGGGGCCACAGCGCTCATGTCGATCTTCTGGGCGGAGACGACCGGCGCGGCGGATGCGATCACGGTCGGGTTGATGACCTGGGGCCGAACGGCCTGGGCCTGCGGGGCGAACTCGAGGGAGCGCCGTTCTGCAAGGGCGCGCGGGGCCGGAGCGGGCTCCTCCTTCGGCTTGGGGAGCGGCGGAGGCGGAGCCGGCTCCTCCTTCACGAGCTGCACGGGGATCGGCAACTCCTTTACGACGGGGTTGAGCCACGCCACGAAGAGCAAGAAGCTGATCAGCGCAGCGTGCAGCAGGAGCGAAGCCCCGCCGCTTAGCACCCTCCCGCGCGCGCGGCCGGGCTCCCTGATCTCGATTCCCGGGAAGGCCCGGGTGGCAGGCCGGACCGCGCGCAGAGCCCCGCCCAAGCGCAGGGAGCGCATCGGTGTGCGCCGGGGAAGGCGCCTGCGGATCGTGAGCACCTGGCTCAAGCGCCGGTCCTCTCCGCGCACCGCTCAGCGAGCGGCAGCGTGGCGGGATGCCGCACATTGGTCTGCGGGCTTGCAAACAGTGCTGCGCACAAGCTGCGGGTGCGCGACCAAACCAGTCCGGGCGACACACGAGAGCTTCGGCGCATCACCCATCGGACGGTCGTTGCGTAAACCTGATTCAGCAGCAAACATCCGCCTCCGGGAATCCTACGAATAGGCTCGGTGGCTGTCAACGCGATGAGGCCAGATCCCGGCGCACGACGCAGAGTTTGCTGCGGACTCTCGTGCGATCCTGTAAGGTACGCGTGCGCGCGGGGATGCTTCCACCCGCCCTCCCAAAAGAGCCCGATAGATCGCCGCGTGCATAGGTCCACCAAAGGGGAAGCACAGCTCCGGAAAGAGCGGAGGAGACGCCTTGGATCCCACCACGATTGACGCTGTCGGCCAAGCGGCAACGGCCGCCAACGCCGCCGCCACGACCACCACCACCTTCGATGCGGGCACGCTGCTCCGCCTCCTCGAGCAGGGCGGCCTCACGGTCTACCCGCTCGCGATCGCGTCCATCGTCGCGCTCGCAATCGTGATCGAGCGCTTCTTTCGCTTTCGCGGTCTCGATGCTCAAGTGCGCGACTTGACGCGGCGGGTGGTCGACCACCTCGCCAAGCGAGACCTCGCGGCCGCCCGGGCACTGTGCGAGGCCTCGAGCGCCAAGAACCCGATGGCGCAGATCTTCGTCGAGGGGTTGCGCTGGCAGAATATCGCCCTCGAGGACCTCGACCGCGTGCTTGCGACTTCCCGCCAAGAGGCGGTGAGCGAGCTGCGGCGCGGGCTTTGGATCCTCGGCACGATCGGCTCTCTCGCGCCGTTCATCGGCCTGTTCGGCACAGTGGTCGGCATCATCCGTGCGTTCCACGAGATGGCGGTACAGGGCTCGGGCGGCTTCGCCGTGGTGGCGGCGGGAATCTCTGAGGCGCTCGTGGCCACTGGCACCGGCCTCGCCGTAGCCATCGTGGCGCTGGGTTTCTTCAACTATCTCCAAGTACGCGTGAACGGGATTTCCTCGACCTTCGCGCGCAGTTGTGAGCGCTTCATCCAGGCGCTGCTCTACGTCGAATCTTCCGCGGGGTCGGCAGCGGCACCGCCCACGCCGCCCGTCGGCTCGGAGGCTCACCGTGGCCATCCACTCCCTGCCTAGTGCCGGAGAAGAGACCGGCGACGACATTGTCGCCGAGATCAACATCACGCCGCTCACGGATATCTTTCTCGTGCTGTTGATCATCTTCATGGTAACGACGTCGGTGATCTCGACGCAGGGCAAGAACGTCGATCTGCCGAGCTCGGCGGTGGCATCGGCGGCCCCGACCGGCGTGAACGTGACGATGACGGCCCAAGGTGAGATCCAGGTGAATGACGACATCGTGAAGCCGCAAGCGCTTCCCGCCGCGCTCAAGGCTGCTCTCGCCCGCTCGCGGGAGAAGGTCGTGGTGCTGCGCGGCGATCGGAAGGTGCTGCTCGGCGAGGCCGTGAACATCCTCGATATCGCGCAGCAAGCCGGGGCCACGGGGATCGCCCTCGCGACCAAGCCACCCGGGCCCGCGGACAAGCACTAGCGCCGGTCGCAGCGCCTCTTAGGCGCCCCGCCGGCGCAGCCACGTCACGGCAGCGCCGATCAAGAGCAGCTCGGGCACGAGAAGGCCTACGCCGTAGAGCATGCCAAGCGTCTGCTGCGGCGTCAGCGGATCCTGGTTCGGAGTGAGCAGCTTCGGCCGCAGTGTGATCGCATCCTCTCGCGCCAACGCCCAATGGATCGCATTCATGAGCAGGTCTAGGTTGTAGAGGGAGCGCAGGTATTGATTCGTGGCGAAGTCTGCATCCCCAAAGACAACGATCCGCGCCTCGCCGGAGGGTCGGGGGTAGCGGCCCGCTCCAACGAGCGGGTAGCGCTGGAATACCGTGCCCGGGGGCGGGCGGGGCGCGCTCGTTCCGTGGACGGCCGCCGGATCGAAGTTGAGCCAGGAGCGCGGGCTCGTGAAGGCAAGGCTCACGAGCTCGTCGTCGGGCTCGGGTTTGTGCACCGCCTCGACCGGCCGCGCCCGTAGAAAGAACGTGAGGGTCCGGTTGCTAAAGCCTCGTGTAATTGGGTGACTTGCATACGCGGCGACGACGGGATTCACGCCCGCCGGCGCGCCCTCCACAGGGCCCGCGGCGGGATCGATGACGAGCGCATCGGGGATGGCAAACCCAAAGTGCTCGATCACTCCCTCAAGGCCGCTGCGCACGCCGGGCTCGATCAGCGCGACCAAGCGGCCGCCGCGCTCCAAGTAGCGCTGCACGGCCCCTGCCGCCTCCGGGCGCAGCGTGCGCCGGGCGCCAATCACGAGTAGCCCGCCCGCGTCTTCTGGCACCTGATCCGCGGTCGCGGTGAAGAGTCCCCGCAGCTCATAGCCCTCCGTCCTGAGCGCGCTCGCGAGGCCGGAGTAGCCCGAGGCCTCCACACTCTCCAGGTCCCCCTCGCCCTCACCGACCGCCGCGTAGAGCACGCGGGTGGGCGCGCCGCGCAGTCGCAGGATGGCCTCGAGGAGCTCTCCCTCTGTCGGTCGATCCACGATCTCATAGGCGCCCCGGAGCTCAAGCACGACGGCATTGGTGCCCCGGATGCCGAAGCGCTCGACGTCCTCCTGCGCCTCTTCCAAATCGCGCACGCGCACGCGCACGGAGCCCACCCGGGCGAACTCCTCAAGCAGCATTCGGGTGCGCCGCGCGCGCGGGTCTGCGCGGTCGTGATAGAGCGTCGCAGTGAGCTCCGAGGGCAGGGTCCGAAGAGCGCTCTTGGTGGCGGGGAAGAGCTCAAAGCGACGATCCACGGTCCAATCGAGATGCAGCTCCGAGTGCGCCGCGAGGCGCTCGATTGCGATCGCGCCGAGCAGCACCGCGAGGCACAGGGCCACGCGCGGCAGGAGGATGCGGCGCGCCGCACCTTCGGCCAAGCCGTGCACCCGCCGGGCCGCCGCGATCCCGGAGAGGAGGAGTGCCCCGCCGCCGAGCGCGACGTTTGCAATCCCGAAGGGTCCCATTTCGCCAGTCGCGTAGTACGAGCCGAGGCCGAAGACCACGGCGATGAGACCGGGCAGCGCGAGGCGCTGCATCAGCGAACCCGCACGACGTCGAGTCCGAGGCGTGCCACGGCGAACGCCGTCCCGATGATCCCGGCGAAATACGCGAGGTCGGCTAGCGAGACGATCCCCTCGGCAAAGCCGACGAAACGGGGCTGAAGCGAGATCGCGTCGAGCAGCTTTCCCGCGCCCGCGCCCAGAAAGGGCTCAAGCCAGCCAAAATCGTAGATCACGAAGGCCACGGCGTAGGCGGAGACGGCCGCCATGATCTGGTTCGCACTAAAGGCCGAGCAGGCAAGACCGATTGCGGCGAGCGCAAGGCTCAGCGCAAAAAGTCCCAGGGCCACCGCGGCGAGGTGCGGAAGGCCGAGACCTGCCCGCAGCACCGCTGCGGCGGGATACACGAGGGAGCAGGTCAGCATAAGCGTCACGAAGCAGAAGGTGGCCGCGAATTTGCCGAGCACGATCTGCGACGGTGTCAGCAAGCTCGTCATTAGAATCTCCTCCGTCCCCCGTGCGCGCTCTTCGGCGAAGACCCGCATGGTCACGAGAGGCACGATCCCGATGAGCGTGACCCCAAGCTGCTCCATGAGTGGCAAGAAGACCTGATCCTCCAGGTTCACGCGCTCAGGGAGCGTGCCGAGCTCAAAGCCGCCACTCGCATTGCTCGTGTAGACGAAAAGGATCTGGTTGTAGACGCGAAGATGATCGAAGAAGAGAAGGGCAGTCACAAGGCCGACGAGTGCGAGCACGAGGTAGGCCATGGGCGAGCCGAACAGGACCGCGAGCTCCTTGCGCACGAGGGCGAACAGCGCCTTCACGCCGGCATCGCCTTCGCGGCACGGAACAGGTCGAGAGGTGCTGCAGCGTCCAGCACCTCATCCACGGAGCCAAGTGCCGCGAGTTTTCCCGCCCGCAAGACGCCCACCCGGGTCGCGAGTGCCCGTGCTTCGAACAGGTCATGAGTGCAGAGAATCACGGTGCGCTGGCCGGCCAGCGAGCGCAGGAACTCGCGCACCTCGAACTGCTGGAGCGGGTCAAGGCCGCTCGTGGGCTCGTCCACCACCAGGAGCGGCGGGTCGTGAACGAAAGCCTGGGCGAGCGAGACGCGCTGCTGGTATCCCTTCGAAAGATTGCCCACGAGACGCCGGTCGACCGTTGTGAGATCGAAGCGCAGGAGCATCCGTTCGACGGCCTCGTCAAGGGCGGGTCCCGCGAGCCCGCGAACCTGGCCGGCGAACCGCAACAGCCCGCGGACACGCAGGTCGGGATAGAGACGCGACGTCTCCGCCACATACCCGAGACGCGCGTGCACGGCGCGCGGAGCCGTCTCGGGAGAGAGTCCATCCACGGTCACCCGCCCGCTGCTCGGCACGAGGTAGCCGATCACGAGCCGCACGAAGGTTGTCTTCCCCGCTCCGTTGGCGCCGAGAAGCGTGAAGGTCTCCCCCGGCTCGATCGCGAGGGAAATCCCGTCGAGCACGAGCTGCTCCCCGAAGCGCCGCGAAAGCCCCGTCGCCTCGACCCGCACTCCATGCCTTGCCCGCTCTATCCCCGCTTCGTACATTGCGCCCCCGTGCTGGAACATCGTCCCGCAAGCGGATCCTGCGCCCGTTGTCGGCGCGCGCTCCTGCTCGACGCCGTAAAGGCCGATGGCATCTGGTACTGCAGCCCCGCTTGCGCCGAAGGGCGCCCGAATCTGGCACCGGATCCGCCGGCGGTCCCGGAGCCCTGGCTCTACGCACGACCACGACGCTTCCTCCGCAAACGCACGCCGAAGGAGCTTCGCGCCGCCGAAGTACGCGAGTAGAGGCTTCCCGCCCGCTCCTCCTAGAGACGCTCGAGGGCCTCGAAGTAATCCGGCCAGGTCTTTGACACGCAACCCGGGTCGCGAATCACGACCCCGGGAACCCGAAGACCCGCCAAGGCAAAGGCCATGGCCATGCGGTGGTCGGTATAGGTATCGATCGCGGCCCCACGCAGGGGGCCGGGCTCGATGAGGAGCCAGTCCGGCCCTGTCTGGG
>DAIOWK010000166.1:0-7608 GCA_036758525.1 Myxococcota bacterium | reverse complement strand
GACCTCCCGGCTGTTCAGGCGGTCGGTCACGAATCCAGCGGCGATCAATGCACCCTTCTCGTCCTTCGAGACCAGCCGCCCGAAGATGAACGGCGGGTTTTGGCGGACGAGTTCACGGATGTGATCGGCGTCCTCCTGGGTTTGCGGCGGCTTTTTCATCAGGATGTCGGAGTTGATGCTGCCATCGGGGCCGATCTCGACGACGCGGGTGCTGCGCGCGGCCACCGATTGGATCTGGTCGTGGTTCACGGGGTAAGGCGGATATTGGTGATCAAGCTCCTTCAGGATCTCTTCGCTCGTGAGCGTGCCCTGTTCTTCGAGCTTTGATCGCAACTCTTCGCGGGCCTGGGTCTTTGCGTCGTAGCCCTCGCCGTCGAGCGCCTTGGTAATGCGCGAGATCTTCTGCAGCGTCTCCGGGGTAAAGATCGTTCCATCCTTCACCACGACGGCGATCGCGACGAGGGACGACGTGCCAAATACGCCCGAGAATTTGTCCTGGGCGTTGATGAAGGGATGCTTCGGATAGAGGGCGCGCGCCGAGGTATCGACGCGGACGATCGGGCCGGGCAGCCGGTGGCCCGCGGCCGTGAGGGCCGCATTCACGATCGGGTAGAGGAAGAAAAGCGTCTGCGCGATCAGCCAGATGGCGATTGGGAAGCGGTTCCGCGTGACAAAACGCGCGAAGCGCAGGGTCGCAGTCTCGCGGACATGGTGCTGCGGTACGTCGGCCATGAAGCCCTCTTCCTCGGTGAATCAGCCCAATGAAGGACGCCTGGAGCAGGACGTCCGTTTCACACGGTGGCGGTTTGGAGGCTCGAACGGCGAGTTGCTGCGCCGAACGGCCACCCGGCCGCACCTTATTTCGGGAGGGCCCCTCGGGTCAAGCGGAGAGACGCTCCGAGCGGCGTCAAGACCCGCGATCCTACATGGGCTTTAGGCCCCGCGTGGGAGCGTCGGCTCGGATGCGGTGCTAGCACCAAGGCATGGAGCCTCGACTCCGGGTCCTCGTGTGCCATCCGCTTCCCGACGGCACCCTTTCGAAGCTCGGCGAGGGTGTCGAGATCCTGGCGATGGCCCGCCCGGCGGGCGCAGGCGGTGGGGAGCTCCGTAAGGCCCTTTCCGGCTCCCACGGAGTCTTGTGCCTCCTAGTGGATCCGATCGACGCCGAGGCCCTCGCGGCCGCTCCGCACCTTCGCGTGGTTTCCAGCGTCTCGGTGGGTGTGGACCACATCGATCTGAAGGCGGCAACCGCTCTCGGCATCCCCGTCGGACATACTCCGTCGGTGCTGGCCGAAACCACGGCGGATCTGACCTTTGCGCTCCTTCTGGCAGCGGCGCGGCGCGTGGCAGAGGGGGATCGCTATGTGCGGTCCGGTGCGTGGAAGAGCGACGAGCCCTTGGGAGGAGCGCCCGGAGGCCAGGGTCCACCCTGGGGGCTCGACTTCATGCTGGGTCGCGACGTTCACGGCGCGACTCTGGGCATCGTCGGGCTGGGTGAAATCGGCCGTGCTGTCGCTCGGCGCGCCCAGGGTTTTGGGATGCGGGTGCTTGGTTGGTCGCGCACCCCGCGCAGCGTCGCCGCGGTTGCGCCCACGGCACTGCCGGATCTGCTACGCGTCGCAGACTTCGTGAGCGTACACGTCGCGCGCACGCCCGAGACCGTCGGGCTCCTTGGCCGGGAGGCCCTCGCTCGCTTGCAGCCCCACGCGATCTTGATCAACACCGCCCGCGGTGGGATCGTCGACGAAGACGCCCTGGCCGAGATGCTCCGCAGCGGACGCCTCTTTGCGGCAGGCCTCGACGTCTTTGCGAACGAGCCGCTGCCGAGGACAAGTCCCCTGCTCCAGCTGCCGAACGTCGTGCTGACTCCCCACATCGGGAGTGCCAGCGTCGCGACGCGTGCACGCATGGTTGATCTTGCGCTCGCGAATCTGCAAGCCGGCCTTCGCTTCGAACCCCTGCCGCGCTGCGCGAACCCGCAGGTCTACGAGACGCCGGCCTATCGCCTTCGCTCGCAGGGCGGGATCTAACCTCCTAGGTCGCCCGAGTCGCTTGCGCGAGGGCTCTCACCGGCCTTGCGATTGCAGCGTGCGAGAAAAGCGAGGGGTGAAACCACGCTCGCGCCGCCGTGCCGTGCGCGGCCTTGCACCTGACGATCCGCCGTCACGACCGCAATGCGTTCCGGGGCTTGCGAAGCCCGCACGTGTCTCACCAGCCAATCGTCCGCGGAAGGCGCATACACGAGCCGCACCCGCGAGGGCGGCGGAGGCTCGGCGGCACGCGGAGCCTCGGGCTTCGCAGCGTCGAAGACGACGACGATTTGCGCTCCAGGGTCTTCGAACGTATCGGCGATCGCGACGAGCTGCGATTGCACCGAAGCCGTCCACCAGCCACGCCGATCGCGCCCGCGCAGAACGCCAGCATGCAGCACGTTGTAGCCGTCGACGAGCCAAAGGCACGGCGCGGGCGACGCGGCCCGCGCCTCGAGTCCCGCCTCGTCCATCTCTTTGGATGCCGACACGCCATTCTCCCTGGAGACCAGTGCCGCCCAGGCGAGCCCGAACGCCAGGAAGCCGGCGATCACCATGAGAGGCTCGAGAGCGGCCTTGAGCCACGGCCCGAGCCCAGAAGATCGGAGAGCCGAAGCCCCCATCGCCACCCCCCCCTTTTGAGAGACGTCCCGAGCTTGCGCCGAAGACGTGACGGGGAAGGTCACGGGCCGCCGAGGCTTGCGGCCCCTTGGGTCGTGGCGTAACCCACCACCATGGCCGCCCACGAAGCTCGCCCGCCGGTTCCCCTGGCGCTCGTCCAGATGCGCTGCTCCCCCGACCCGGAAGCGAACCTCGCCAAAGCGCTCGACCGGGTGGAGGAGGCGGCGCGGCGCGGCGCCAAGGTCGTGTGTCTGCCCGAGCTCTTCCGCTCCCGCTACTTCTGCCAGTCCGAAGAGACCGATTGCTTCCGACTGGCGGAGCCCATTCCAGGGCCCAGCACGGAGGCGCTCTCCAAGCTCGCAGCGGCACGGGGACTCGTGGTGGTGGCGTCGCTCTTCGAGCGGCGTGCCGAAGGCCTCTACCACAACACGGCGGTGACGCTCGACGCCGATGGACGAATCGGGGGGATGTACCGCAAGATGCATATCCCCGACGACCCTCTCTACTACGAGAAATTCTATTTCACGCCGGGCGACCTCGGCTTCTCGTCCGTGGAGACGCGCCACGCGCGCATCGGCACGCTCGTGTGCTGGGACCAGTGGTTCCCTGAGGCTGCACGGCTCACGGCGCTCAGTGGTGCGCAAGTGATCCTTTTCCCGACGGCGATCGGCTGGCAGTTTGACCAGGGGATCGCGATCGATAAAGCGCAGCACGAGGCCTGGGAGACCGTCCAGCGCGGGCACGCGATTGCGAACGGCGTCTTCGTGGCGGCGGCCAATCGGGTGGGCCCCGAAGAAGGCATCCGCTTCTGGGGCCAGTCGTTCGTGGCGGATCCCTTCGGTCGCGTACTTGCGCGCGCCTCCTCCTCCGACGAGGAGATCCTCCTGGTGGAGTGCGACTTAGGCCTCGTGGAGCAGACGCGACGGGGCTGGCCTTTCCTGCGCGACCGACGTATAGATGCGTATGGCGATCTCTTAAAGCGCTATCGCGACGGATGACCGAATCCCAAACGCCTGCCGCCCAGGGCTATCGCTGGCCCGCGGAGTGGGAGCGCCACACTGCAACGTGGCTTTCCTGGCCCCACAACCTCGACACCTGGCCCGGTCACTTCGCTCCGGTTCCGGCTGTCTTCGCCGCGATCGTCCGAGCGCTCCACGAGCACGAGCTCGTGCGCATCAACGTCGGAAGCTCTCTGCTCGAGGACAGCGCGCGGCAAGTCCTTTTGGCGGCGGGTGTGGATGTCGACCGCGGCGTGCGTTTTGAGCGCATCCCGACCAACGACGCCTGGGTACGCGACCACGGCGGCATCCTGGTGGTGCGCGAGCACGCGGGCCGGCGCGAGCGGGCGCTCGTCGATTTCGAATTCGACTCGTGGGGGAAGAAGTACGGCCCGTGGGACCTGGACAACGCGGTCCCCGAGCAGATGGCCCAGGCTCTCGATGTGCCGCGGTTTCGTGTGGGCGTCGTGCTCGAGGGCGGTTCGATCGACGGCAACGGACAGGGCACGGTGCTCACCACGGAGTCCTGCCTTCTCAACCCCAATCGTGGTCCGGGGCGAACCCGCGAACGCATGGAACGCGTGCTCGCAGATCAGCTCGGCGCCCATCACGTACTCTGGCTGGGGGAGGGGATCGCGGGCGACGACACGGACGGCCACGTAGACGACCTCGCGCGGTTCGTCGACGCCGGAACCGTGGTCACCGCCCTGGAGGACGACCCGGCCGACGAGAACTTCGCGCCGCTTAAGGCCAATCTCGCCCGGCTGCGCGCGATGCGGGACCCGCATGGCAAGCCGCTTGCCATCGCGACGCTGCCCATGCCGCCGCCGCGCTTCGTCGACGGCCAGCGCTGCCCTGCGAGCTACGCCAACTTCTACCTCGCGAACGGCGTGGCCCTTGTCCCGACCTATGACGCGCCCTCCGACAGCCGGGCGCTCGCCGTGTTGCGCGAACTCCTGCCGGGACGGGAGATTGTCGGAATCCCGTCCCGTGACCTGGTCTTCGGTCTGGGTGCCATTCATTGCGTGACCCAGCAGGAGCCGGCTTGATTGGAATGGCGCCGGAGGGCTATGCGGGAGCAAGCATGTCCCCGCGACGGACCACGCTGCCTCGAACACAGGGCTAGATCGTCGCGCCACCGTCGACCACCAGCACCTCGCCGTTGGCATAGCTCCCGGCGTCGCTCGCGAGCAGCAGCGCGGCGCCGGCGATTTCCTCGGGTTGGCCGTGGCGGCGCAGCGGGTTGCGCTTTACGTACGCCTCGTATCCGGCGGGGTTGTCGAGGAGCGCGCGCGCCATATGCGTTTCGATGAGCCCAGGCGCGATGGCGTTCACCCGAACGCCGCGTGGTCCGAGCTCCATGGCCATCGTCTTTGTGAGATGAATGACCGCGGCCTTCGACGCACCATAAGCCGCGAGGGCCGGCGATGCGTGGATGCCGCCGTTCGAAGCGATGTTCACGATCGAACCCGCTCCGCGCGATACCATGCCCCGGGCGATGGCCTGCGAGAGCAGGAATACCCCCGTCACATTCGTCTCGAAAACCTTGCGCCAGGCTCCCACGCCGAGATCCAAGACACCAGCCATGACCGGGTTGGTGGCCGCGTTGTTGACCAGCACGTCGATCGCGAGTCCTTCCCGCTCCAGCCCTGAGACGAGCGCCGCGATCGACCCCTCATCGCTCATGTTGACTGTCGCGACATGCGCCCGCCGGCCGAGGGCCTCGACTTCCTTGGCCACGCCCTCGAGAGCTTCGCGCTTTCGCGAAGACAGCACGAGATCGGCGCCGTGCTCGGCAAAGCCGAGAGCGATGGCGCGCCCAATCCCGCGCGATGCGCCCGTCACGAGCGCAGTCCTTCCGGTCAGGGAGAAGCGTTCGCGGATCAGCCGGAGACTCCTTCGCTTGGTCCTGAATAGCGGGCAAGCCCGAGTTCGCCGGGCCTGTCTTACCAGCCTGCGCTCCTCTGGTCGAGGGGCGGCCCCGGCATTTTCCTGCCAGGACCCTCAAGGTGCGCTAAACCCGGATGGGGCAGAGGTGGGAGGACCAGCGTGGTCGAGGTCGTTCGGCACGACATTGTGATCGTGGGGGGAGGTGGGGCCGGGATTCGCGCCGCCATTGCGGCCGTAGAGGCGGACCCCAAGGTCACTGTGGCCCTTGTCTCCAAGGTCTACCCGATGCGCAGCCACACGGTCTCCGCAGAGGGCGGAGCGGCGGCTGTGGTTCCGGGTTCGGACGACAGCCTCGACAAGCACGCCTACGACACGATCAAGGGCTCCGACTTCCTCGCGGACCAAAACGTGGTCGACTACTTCGTTGAACAGGCCCCTCTTGAGCTCACGCGACTCGAGCACTGGGGATGCCCATGGAGCCGCAACGAAGACGGCAGTGTCGCCACGAGGCCCTTCGGCGGCATGCAGATCCCTCGCACCTGGTATGCCGCCGACAAGGTCGGCTTTCACATGCTGCATACGCTCTTCCAGCATTGCATGCGATTTGACCGCATCGTTCGCTACGACGAGCACTTCGTCACGAAACTCCTCGTCGACGGCGGCGCTGTAAAAGGTGTCGCCGCCCTCGACATGCGGGAGGGCACGACCCGTGTCGTCCTCGGGCGCGCCGTGATCCTCGCGACGGGTGGCGCGGGCAAGTGCTTTCCGTTTACGACCAATGGCACCATCAAAACCGGAGACGGCATGGCGCTGGCCTACCGCGCCGGTGTGGGCCTGAAAGATATGGAGTTTGTTCAATATCACCCGACGGGGCTGCCGGGCACCGGAATCCTAATTACGGAGGCCTCCCGGGGTGAGGGCGGCTACGTGATCAACTCCGAAGGCGAGCGCTTTCTTGTGACCCGCGACTACGGCGTCGGCCAGAAAGCCGAGCTTGGACCTCGGGACATGATCTCGCGGGCGATCATGCAGGAGATCAGCGCGGGTCGCGGGATCAAAGGCCCCTACGGCGAGTACGTGCAGCTGGATCTGCGCCACCTCGGCGAGGCCAAGATCATGAAACGGCTGCCGTTCGTGCGGGAGCTGTCCATGACCTACGCGGGGGTCGACCCGGTGCATCAGCCGATCCCCATTCGCCCCGTCGTCCACTACATGATGGGTGGCGTGGACACGGATGTGACGGGTGCGACCGATCTCCCCGGTCTCTACGCCGCGGGGGAGTGCGCCAGCGTGTCGCTCAACGGTGCCAATCGACTTGGTTCAAACTCCCTGACCGAGTGCTTGGTCTTCGGCGCTCGTGCAGCGGTCGAGGCCTTGAAGTACGCCCGCGGGGCGAGCGATGGCAACGAGGGAGCACTCCGTCGTCAGGGCGACGAGGAGATGGGGCGCATTGATGCCCTGCGTGGCCGGAAGAAGGGCGGTGAGAAGATTGCCCAGGTCCGCAGGGAGATGAACCTTGCCATGGAACGCGGCTGCGGTGTGTACCGTGAGCAGGCAACGATGCAGCAGACCGGGGTCGAGCTCGCTCAGCTGAAGGGTCGCTATGCGGATCTTGCTCTCGAGGACACGAGCAAGGTCTTCAACACCGAGATTCTGACAGCTCTTGAGCTCGGCAACATGCTCGATGTCGCAGAGACCATCGCGGTGACCGCCATGGCTCGCCAAGAGTCACGCGGCGCGCATGCGTGCAGCGACTATCCGAAGCGCAACGATCAGAAGTTTCTGTACCACTCGGTCGCATTCTTCACGCCTGCGGGTCCGCGCCTGGAGAAGAAGCCGGTCACGATCACGCGGTTCCAGCCCGAGGAGCGGAAATACTGATGAGCGACCTGCGGAAGAAAACTTTCGTGATCACACGCTTCGACCCCGACAAAGACGAGGTACCGAAGACGCAGACCTACCAGATTCCGGTCCGACCCGACTGGAAGGTCCTGGACGCCCTCAATTTCATCAAGGACGAGGTGGATGGCACGCTCTCCCATCGCTGGTCCTGCCGCATGGCGGTCTGC
>DAIOWK010000165.1:0-7621 GCA_036758525.1 Myxococcota bacterium | reverse complement strand
GCGCGGCGAGCCCGGAAAACGAATTCCTGGAGAACCTGATCCCGTTCCTCGGCGAGGTCGAGTTCTCGCCGAGGCTGAGGTAGCCGCAAGCGCAACGGCATCCTGATCGAGACTCGCGTCCGCTCCGAGTGCGCGATGCGATCTACGGAACAGAGTTTCGGCGGAATGCCTACGCGGAACGTCTCGTGGGCTCTTTGCGTCGGCAGTGCTTGGAATTCTTCTGAACGAGCGGCATGCCGGCAGGGTTCTGTCGGAGCACGCCCGCTACTACAACTGCGCGCACACGCATCCATCTGGTGCTCGAGAACGACGCTGCGGAGGGCCGGTGTGAGCAATCTCCAGATCTTGCCTGTGATTCGTCAGCACATCGGGTTCAGTTCGCTGGTGTATAGGCAACGTGGACGTCTCGTCCAGTCGGTGTGAACGCCGTTTCTCAGGATCCGCTCTGCCGCAACGCCGCGCGTAGAGCCCGACCGGGATGAAAGTGTCCTCCACCTCCCGGGATGCGGCACGAAGGCGCGCCCGGAGCGGAGGTTTTCTGGCCGTCCTTATGCGGCTTCTCGCCATGCGTAGCGGTGATGGAGGCTACCCACCCGGCGATGAGAGACGATGCGAGCACGGCGACTCGGTCGCCGTGCCATGACGCTCCCTATCGACCCTACTCATACCTACTATGCTCTCGAGGTGAGCTGGGGCAGCCGGTTCCCCGGCCTGCGCGAGACGATCGCCGGCGCACTACGCGGGGGTCCATGAGGGTCGGTGAAGCCAGCAGGACGGCGCTCTACGTCGCGATGGCCCGGGCGGTCGCCCACGCACGGGGGCGTGTGCGCGGCTTCTCCGATCCGATCGCGAGACAACTGTTGCCGCCCGACGCGCGCCGCTTGGTAGATCGCCTTCTCTCGGGTGAGCCGGCGGGCTGGCGGGATCGCGCGCGGCTCACCGTCGTGCGGCGCATGGCGCGCATGATCTCGCTCCGCACCATCGCGATCGACGACGCCGTGCGCGGCGCGGCGCCCGTGCGGCAGCTCGTGATCCTCGGCGCTGGTCTCGACGGGCGCGCCTGGCGCATGCAGGAGCTCGCGGACGCGGTGGTGTTCGAGGTCGATCATCCCGCGACGCAGGCAGTGAAGCGCGAACGCACCGCTGCGCTGCAGCCAGCCGCGCGAGAGGTGCGCTTCGTCCCGGTGGACTTCCAGCGCGACGCCCTCGACGAGGCGCTCGCGGAGGCGGGCCACGACGCGTGCGCGCCCACGGTCTTTCTCTGGGAGGGTGTCGTGCGGTACCTGACGCTCGCCGCCATCGAGGCGACGCTCGACGCCGTTGCCCGGCGCGCGGCGCGGGGCAGTCGTTTCATCGCGAACTACACCGCGGGTGGCAGCCGGGCGCGCTGGCTGAGCAACCTCGTGCTCCGCGCGATCGGCGAACCAATCCGCTCCGAGCACACGCCCGTCGGCTTCGCGGCGCTCCTCGCCGTGCGCGGCTTCGGCGTCGTCTCGGACACTACTGCGGTGGCCTGGGCCGAGCGCGGCGGCGTCCCGCTAGGCGAGCGACGGCGCTCAGAGGAGCGCCGCCACGTCGCGGTGGCGGTGCGCACCTAGTTGGCGTCGCGGCTTTGACGAACACACCACGTCGGCCGCGACGGTGAACGGCTCGCTGGTCTTAGGATTCAGTGAACCGTTTGGCATCGCAGTTGTGCTTCGCCATTACGCATCGGGCGCGGTTCGTTCGTGTGGAAGCGACGACCCCCCACCGCAAGCCTCCCTCGCAGAGTTGGCGGACTTTCCTCCAGAATCATCTCAGGGAAGCCATCGCCGTCGACTTCGCGGTCGTGCCGACCGTCACCTTCCGGTTGCTCTATGTGTTCGTCGTGCTGAGCTTGGAGCGACGCAGGCTTCTCCACGTCCACGTCACCCCTCATCCGACAGCCGCCTGGACTGCGCAGCAAATGGTCGAGGCGCTTCCCGAAGAGACGAACCCTCGGTACTTGATCCGTGATCGCGACGGGATCTATGGAGCGGAGTTTCGGCGACGCGTCGCGGGACTAGGCCTTCACGAGGTCCCCATCGCCCCGCGATCGCCCTGGCAGAACGCCTACGCGGAGCGCTTCATCGGATCGCTCCGTCGCGAGTGCCTGGATCACCTCATCGTTCCCAACGAGCATCAGGCTTCTCGGATCCTTTCCTGAACCTTCTTTCCTTGGTCGTGTGGTGTGTGCCAGTTTGAACTCATGGCCGACCATCCGGAGACGGTCGCCGCTTAGGCCGCACCAAACGTCCGTGCAGCCTCTACTCGGACCGCCTCCAGACGTCGGCATTGGCCTCTGCGAAAGTCTGGAAGGTCGTGGGAGGCCTTCCGGTCAGCGTTCGAACCACATCCGTCGTCCGATCCGCCATGCCGGCCGCGATCGTCGCGTAGCCGAAGGCCAGAAATCTCGCGGTGGCTTCGGGAAGGCCGCGCTTGATAAGCCGCTCCCCCATCTCCTCGGTCGAAACATGGGTGTGCGAGATCCGGCGACCGCAGGCTTGGCTGATCAACTCCGCGACATGATCGTAGGACATCGACTCATCGCCGGTCAGGACGAACTCCGTGTTCAGCGGCGTCGGAGCCATCAACACCGCGAGCGCAGCCGCAGCAATGTCGTTCACGTCGATGAACGGGACACGCCCCGTCCCGGTGTTGGAATAGATCTGGTCCTCCTCGCGGATCGTCGCCAGATAGTGTCCTGCGCTGAAGTTCTGCATGAAGGCGCTGGGGCACAGCACCGCCCAATCGTCGCTGTTGTCCTTCAGCCATTGGTGCACCTGACCATGGGCAGGCCCACCGGCCGGAAGCCCCGCCATGCTCAGGAAAACGAAGCGACGCCCCCCGTAGCGCATCGCGGACGCGACGAAGTCCAGCATCAGATCATAAGGGTTGTTCACGGTCGGGGGCGCGACGAGATAGACTGACGCCACGTCCTCCAGCGCAGCATCCCATGTGGCGGGCTGCGCCCAGTCAAAGGGGGGGACGCCGTGACGGGACGCCGCGCGGTAGGGCACACCTGCTCGCTGCAGCTGCGCCACCAGGTTTCTGCCAGTCTTACCGGTTCCTCCGGTCACCAGGACAAGGCCGCTCATGATGGAGCACCTTCCTGTTCAGGGCTGCCGAACGCTGCCGTCCACGCGTCACGGCCGCCATTGGTATCCATAGAGACGATCGGATTCCAGTATTCCCTGTAGCGCGAGATCTTCCCGCCCTTCGTCTCGATGATTGAAATATACTTCCGGTTGTAGGGAGCACCGGTTTCCAGGATGCGGCCTTCGACGCCCATTTCAAAGCAGCTCATCGCGGGATCGCGCATCGGGTGCACATGGAAGTATTCGACCCCTTCGACCTTCACCCGCCCTGCCATCCGCACCGCCACGGTTTCATGTAGGCCAGGATGTCAGGCTTGCCGACGTAGCGACGACGACGCCCAGGAGGGGCGAACGGAAATTCGAGCACGCCATCGTCCGCCCACAGATCAATCCATTCATCCCAGCGCCCGAAGGCTGTAAGAACAGGAGGGTCAGCACGAGGTTCAAGGCCTTCATGGAGGCCAATGCTGACCGGGATGCAGCCTTCGTTTCAAGGGCGCAGGTCAGCCAGGCCGCCCAACCCCCGGCCCGAGCTACCACTCGCCGCCACGCCCGCCAGTGCGCGGCACCGCGCCTCGGGCTAACGGCTGGCGCGAGCCGGTCGCCGGCTCCCGGGCAAGGGCAACCCACAAATGTGATGCACGGAAGTCGATTGTGATGGACCCACACTCGGCAGCGTGGGAGGATGCCCCACGGGAAGGGGGAGCCCCGCAACGCAACGGGCACATGCCCTCTTGGTCCCGCGAAGGGCACTTGAGGACGGGATCTGCGGCGTCTTGACCGCCCCGGGCGGCAACCCGAGTGACCCCACGCAGGTCGTCTCCCGCTTCACGGAGAGTGGGTTCACCGAGAGCCTCTCGGGGACCTTTCATCCGCCAAATCCTTGCATCCCCGACTCCGGCCCCGGCACGGGGGTCTGCGCGAGCGGCGGCTTCACGATCGACTCCCTTACGGTCACCGGGGGGCCGCTTCAGCTCTCGCCGGCGGCAGTGCCCGAGCCCTCGACAGCTCTGCTTTTCGCGGCGGGCGTTGTGGGCATCGCCGCCCGACGCCGCTGTGCGCGAGGGGCCTCGCGCAGAGAGCGCGTCGGTTCTAGTACGTGTCGGGCGGCGGAGGTTGAGCTGCGTGCGGGCCCTGGCGAAACGGCTGCCGCGCGCGGTAGAGCGCCAGCCGGGCTTGGATCTCCTCCGCCAGAGCCTGATTTCCGCCCGCTCGCGCCAACTCGAGAGCGCGCTCAGCGTTGCTGACCGCTTCGGAGAACTGGCCGATCTCAGCGTAGGCGGCGGCCAGCGTATCCAGGAATCTGGGGTTCGCGCGTTTGAAGAGCAGGATCGCCTGCTTAGCCAAACGGATCGCGTCGGTGCCGTTGCGGTTGCGTGGCTCAGGGTAGGTGGCCTCGAGCCAGGCCAGATTGTTGTAGATCTCGGCGGCCTCGGCGTCATCGGGTTTGAGACGCAACGCCTCCTGGTACTGGGCGAGCGCTTCTGATGTCCGGCCCGCGTCCGCGAGGGCAACCCCCAGGTTGTTGTGGGCCTCGACAAGGTCAGGC
Source organism: Myxococcota bacterium (assembly GCA_036758525.1). Lineage (GTDB taxonomy): Bacteria > Myxococcota_A > UBA9160 > UBA9160 > UBA9160 > UBA9160. Next base: position 2,956 of record DAIOWK010000165.1, on the reverse strand, counting down.
TCGAGTCGTAGCGCGGCCTCGTACTGGGCGATCGCTTCCGGTGCTCGGCCCGCGTTCGTGAGGGCAAGTCCCAGGTTGTTGTGGGCCTCGACAAGGTCAGGCTTGAACCATAGCGCGGCCTCGTACTGGGCGATCGCTTCTGATGTGCGGCCCGTGTTCGCGAGGGCGTTTCCCAGGTTGTTGTGGGCCTCGGCGTAGTCGGGCTTGAGACGCAGCGCATCCTCGTACTGGGCGATCGCTTCCGGTGCTCGGCCCGCGTTCGCGAGCTCGTTCCCCAGGTTGTAGTGGGCTCCGGCATTGATGGGCCATCGGTCTACGACGGTCCGCCAAATCGAGAGCTCACTCCGGTACTCCTCATTCCGCGCCACCGTTCGTGCACCCAGCGCCGTGACCCCTACGGCGAGCACCAGCACGGACCCCGCCCGGAGCATGCCTGGCCGCTCCCGCCATGCCCGGCGCCAAAGCGTGTACCCACCCACCACTCCGAGCCCGATCAGCCCAGCCAGCGGCAGATACATCCGGTGCTCCGCTCCCGTCTGCCCTGCGATCGGCACCACGCTTGAGGTCGGCGCCAAGATCAGGAAAAACCACAAGCCGCAAAAGCCCATTGGGGGGTTGCGCCACAGCCCGACGAAGGTCAGCGCCAGCAGAAGCAGGACGACGGCAGCGTAGGGTGCGACCTCCCCCACGCTGCGCGAGAGATAGGTGCCATAGTCGAGTGTGAGCGCACTCGGCCACACCGAGAGCGCGAGGTACCGACACAGGTAGTAGGACTGGGTCAGGGCGTACTCCCACCAACGCATTCCCACGTCGAAGCCAATGCCGGTCGCCTTCCGCCCGGACGAGGCCATCACCAGCAGCATCGCCTGAAAGATCCAGGTACAGCCAAGGGCCGCGTACAGCCCCCTGCGCAGCTGCCACAGGCGCTTCCAGGACGGCGCAAAGAACACCCGATCCAGCGCCAGGGCCAGCAGCGGTGCCGTCGCCACCATCTCCTTGCTCGCCATCCCCAGCAGACAAGAGACCACCGCGGCCACGGACCACGCCGAGACACGCCAGCCCGTGGCACTGGCACTTCGCACCACGCTGTACAGCGTCAGGAGGTAGAACCATCCGCCGAGAATTTCGGTGCGTTGCACCACATAGGTGACCGACTCGGTTTGCAAGGGATGCGTGGTCCAGAGGAGTGCTATGGCCAGCGCCAGCCCCCATGCCTCCCTCCCATAGCGATCCTGTAAGCACGGACTCTCCAGCATTCGCCGGGCGAGGCCCCACAGGGTCCAGGCCGCGAGGATGTGGAGCATCAGGTTCAGGACGTGATACCCGCGGACCTCCAGGCCACCCAACGCGTAATTGATCCAGAGCGAAACCCGCAGCAGCGGTCGGCCCACGCCCGTAGTGATGATCTGCGGATCCTCTCGCAGTGTCGTGGCGAGGTGACGGATGTTCGGATTATCGATGATCGCGGGGCGGTCGTCGAAAATGAAGGGGCCAGAGAAGCTGTTGTGGTACGCTGCCAGCGCGGCCAAAGCCAGGAGCACGAGCGCCGCGAGCGTAGGACCCGCAGGAACGGGCCGCCTAATCGCTGATCCGCTCAGCGGCGCCCCGCAGATCCGTCATGGCGCCCACCGTTGCACATCTGCCGGAGCCAGCACCGCCGCGAACTTCGCGCGCACGCGCCGCCCACGACAACCGACCGCCCGCACTTCACGCGAGCCCCTCCGGCGCGTCTGCCTTCGTCCTCGTGCGCTCGCACACAATTTCGATCCACTTCGCCCAGAATGCTTCCGGGTCGCTCCCCGTATCAAGCGTTTCCACCATCTCCGCCACGTTACTCGTCGAACTGCTCCGGCCCGAGGAGCACAAAGAACTCTGCGACGCTGCGCTGATCACTGCTGCCGATATTCTCGATCGTAGAGGACAGCTCTGCCATCAGCTCGCGGAAGCGATTCGCCCCCACCTTTCCGCGGAACCGAAGCATCGCCTTCCAGGTGCGATCGAACTTCGCGGTAAGGAACACCCGCCAGTTGCGCTCGGCGGCTTCTTTCGCGAGGCAGCGCGCCGCTTGTGCTGGGTACGCCGCAGCTCGGTCTGTTTGCGCGTTCTGCGCCCTCTGGCCGGAGGCTTTGCCTTCAAGCTCTATGCTCCCGTGCTGTGGGCCATCGGCGCCCGCGACGCTCCGAAGGCGAGGAGGGCTCAGGATAACCGGGCTCGATCCGCGTGGCCGAGGGCCGTGAGGAACAGGACGCTCTTGCCCGCGGCGTGAGCGGAGAAGTAGTTGGTGACCTCGTCGTCGAGGAAAGTGAGACCAGTGGCCCCGAAGCCCTGGGCATAGGCGGCCAGGTAGAGGCGGCCGCCGGTGACTCCTCCCTCGAATTGGGCGGCGCGGTAACCGCGATTCCCGAAGCGCGCGAGGAGCGGAGTGAGTAAGGCGAGACTGTAGATGTTCACCGCCGCCTCGGCGGGAAGCTCCTGGAAGAGGCCCAGCCGACCCGCTGTTTCGCGAAAGGAACCCTCGCGCAGGGGCTCGAGTGCTCGCTCGAAGCGACGGTAGGCGTAGGCACCCGGAGGAAGGCCCTCGACGGCGTTAACGATGACGTAGAGGTCGAGGAGAGACGCCCCTGGTGCGAGGAAGTCCGCGGCGAGGCCGCGCGTGGCTCGGTCGAGCGCCGTCGAGAGCTCCTCAAAACGAAGCGAGCGGCCCGGGTCGAAGGCGCGTGTCGACCCTCGTCTGCGGATCACGCGGTCTAGCGATGCGGATGGAAGCGCAGCGCTCGCCGCCGGTCGAAGCAGTACGGTACTTCTCCCAGCGGGAGGCTCCGACGGCGCCGGCAGCGCTTGGGCCCGCCAGGAGCGGGCCTCTTCTCTGGTCGCGAGCTTCGAGGCTTCGTGCATGACCCGGATCCCTGGGTAGTCCACTTCTTGGCGCGAGAGAGACTCGACTTCGAGCCGAAGC
>DAIOWK010000164.1:0-7622 GCA_036758525.1 Myxococcota bacterium | reverse complement strand
ACCCACACGTGCCGGGCGTCTGTACTGACCTCGGTTATCAGGTCGTAGGCGTTTTCCACGAGCTGGCGGTAGCGACCTTCGGTTTCGAGCAGCGCCTTTTCGGTGCGGCGGAGATTCGACACGTCGGCGGACACGCCGATCATGCCGATGATCTCGCCGCGTGCGCTCCGCAGGGGGGAGTAGTGGGTCTGGTAGACGCCGCCCACGAACTCCACCACCGACGTCAAACTCTCGCCCGACAGTGCACGCTCGCAGTTTTCGATAATCCTCGGGTAGTCGCGAAACCCCTGGCGCAACAAATGCCCGACCGCAGCACCGGACTTGAGGCCGAGTGCGGCGAGACCCTGACCCTCGGACAGGATGCATACGCCGTTTGTGTCATAGGCGAAGAGAATGAGGGGCGTACTCTCGAGGATGAGCCGCAAACTCGCGGCAGTGCGCCGCGCTTCCTCGGTCGCTTGGTGCGATCGTGTCACGTCAAAGACGACACCCTCGCAGGCGAGAAGCATCCCCCCCGTAAAAACACCGCGACCTTCGTCACACAGCCAGCGTTCCCGACCGTCGGGGGTCTTCACCCGGTATTCGACGCGATAGCGACGCCGTTTTGCGAGCGCAGAATCGATTTCTCCAGCGATCGCCTGTCGTTCCTTCGGCGCAGCCAAGTCTTCGAATCGCAGAGCGCCCTCGACGCCGAAGTCCGACGCGGGCCGTCCGATGACTTCAAGACACGCCCCGCTCACGAACTCGAGCTGTCGTGCTTCCCCCGCGCAGGAGGCGCGGTAGACGATGTAGGGAAGCCGCGCCAACAAATCGCGCAAGGCCGAGAGCTCTTGTGCGGCGTCACGGTCCTCGTTCATCCAGAGTCCCTCTGACGAGCGGATTCGGGAGAAGACACTCCGTTCGGGTGGGTGCCCGCGGGGCAGGTTCGTGCGGCCTCGCCCATGCGCCCTGCAGGCTAGCACCGCGGTGCGTTGGGGGACTGATAAACTGCGCCCGATGGCCAACCCGTCGGAAAAGGCGTAGGGGTTGCGATGCCGACTCCGCGGAATGGCTCGCAGCGTCGAAGAGGGACGCGACGCGCGCCGAGCGGGGTACTTGCGGCCTTTCTCCTTGCGAGCTGCGCCTTCTCCATCGACTGCGGGAGCCGAGACGACGACGCTGCGTATGATCGCGAGGTTCGCGCCCTCGAGGTACGCATCGAGGGTACGCCTTCGAATTCCGCCCTTGCAGCCGAGGTGCGCAAACGCCTTCGTCTCGTGCGTGACGACCCCGCGCGTGCCATTGGCGAGATCTCCCAAAAACTTGATGCCCTCAATCTTGTGCCGCTGCGCGTCCCCGGTCTCTTCTATCGATCGCACGCCTGGACGGGCGCCGACCTCGCGGGGGTTCAGGCCTGGCTTGGGCGAGAGGTGGTGCTGATCGAGACGGGAGAGGTGGGCACGGTGGAGAGCAACTCAGCGTGCGTGAGCCGAGCGGTGGTAGAGGCAACCGCCGCCGGGCGGCGCGCCGTGCTCTTTTCAGCGAGCAAGGGAGGAGCGGACGTTCAAGCTGCGCTCGCAAGCGACCCCGCTCTTGCACCCCGGGTCGCAGTCTGGATCGATCTCGTGGGCCTGCTCGAGGGAACGCCCCTTACCGACCCGGGCGTCGCAGACGCGGAGCGCGCGGCACTCGGCCTGCCCGAGGCAACGGCCAATAGCATCTCCCGTCGCGCCTTGGCTCCGAACCGAGCCCTGCTTTCGCCCCGGGTGATCGCCGTCCACGTGGCGGGCTTCCCCACAGCCCACGCGATCAGCCCGCCGGCGCGCCCCGGTTTTGAGCGGCTCCGAGGCCTCGGACCGAACGACGGCTTCCTGCTCTTGGACGGATTCCTTCGCGCTCCCGGCCGGGTTCTCGTCCTTCCAGCGGTGGACCACTACCTGAAGACACCGGAGCTCGGGCCGACGGTGGTTGCGCTCTTGTCCGTGGTGCTCGACGAACTCGCGGGGCAATCCAAAGGGGCGCTTCAGTAGGCGAGGGTCGGGGCTCCGGTCGAGCGGACGCCTTCGTAGCGGGGTGGCCGGCCCACGCGCAAGCGCGAGCGCACCTCGTCGAGCGGCAGGGCGAGCAGCGCCTCCCAGTCCTCCCCGGGAAGCCATGCCGCCCGGCGCCCGCGCCCGAACGCCTCGCGCAGGAGCCCCCGCGCGCCGGGCACATCGCCAATACGCAGGTAGGCCACGGCCGCGATGAATCCCACGCCGGGGTTCCAGGTTTGCGCGAAGGTGAAGGTCAGAAGGCTCGCCTCCCCGACGAGATCGCGCCCGTAGCCCGAAACGACATGCCAGAGGTCGTGCATGTCACGCAGCCGTTCCATTGTGCGCCGATAATCCGCGCCGAGCTCTTCCACCTGCTCGCGCGCCTCTTGGCTCGCGGCGACAAGGCCATCTGCCGTGATTTGCTCTCGGGTCACAAAGTCGAGGTAGCTGCGACCGAGAGAACCCGGAGGCAAGGCCGCTAGCGCATCGCGCTGGCACAGGGTCTGGAGCAGGTCGCGCTGCTCCGCCAGGACGCGGGTTCCGCTCGCCGTGGCGCGAAAACGCCGGAAGATTCGCTCTCCCGCTCTTCCGGAGAGTGCGTCCACGATCTTGAAGACCTGGCGCGTGTCATCCGGATCGCGCAGAAGCGCGCGGATCCCCTTCCAGGCATCGAGGGGTCGGATCCGTCGGCGGCGAGGCTTGGTCATGGCATACCCTTGCGAAGAAGCCGGCGCTCATTTTACTTACAAGACTGTAAGTAGCAAGGAGACCATGGGCGTGTCAAGCCCCGTTTCGACAAGACGCAAAGGGAGTGCAGCCCGGAGGAGGCGGCCGGCAGAAGAGGCGCAACGCGCCATCCTGGACGCCGCAGAGCAGCGGCTCCTTGCCGCCGGTCCCGACGCCCTGCGGCTTCAGGACGTCGCCGCCGACGTGGGCGTTTCGCACCCCGCGATCCTTCACCATTTCGGCAGTCGAGAAGGGCTGATGCGGGCCGTCACCGCGCGCGCTCTCGCCTCGCTCGAGGCAGACCTTGTGCGGCGGCTCGCGGATCCCACGGATGACGTGGACGGTGCTGCGCTGCTCGATCGCGTCTTCGAGACGCTCGGCGACCGCGGCCACGCACGCCTCGTGGCATGGCTTGTCCTCACCGGGCTCGGCGACGCCCCTCCTGGCGCTGGCGTTCGCGTGGTGCGTGCGGTGGCCGACCTCGTGCACGAGCGGCGCATGGCGGCCGGGCGGGCGACGTCAGCGGATTTCGAAGATTCCCTGTTCACCATCATGCTGGCTGCGACCGCGCTCTTCGGAGATGCCATCGTGGGTCCGCAAGTGCGGGCGAGTGCGGGGCTCGCGCAGGATCCCGGCGCGGACCAGCGCTTTCGCAACTGGCTCGCCGAGCTAGTGACACAACATTTTGACCGAGAATCGCCCGCGAAAACGGATGCGCCCCGCAAGAAGGCGCGAGCCTCGCGAACCGCGCGGCGCTAAGGCGATGTACCAGCGCGCCCCCTTCATCTGGAGCGAACGTCAGGCCGTGCAGCCCGCCGGGCTCTTCCGCGTATTCCTGGGCGGAGCCCAGCGGCGAGACGATGGGCAGAATCGATTCTTCCTGTTTCGACGCCGATTTCAGATGCTTTCGCTACCCGCTCGGGCGACGCTCGCCCTCTTCGTCGATGGGCGTTACCAGCTCTCCATAAACGGGGTCCGCGTCGGGCGGGGTCCGGCGCGCAGCGATCCGCACCACCCCCGCGTGGATCAGTACGAGGTGGGGCCGCATCTGCGCGCCGGCGAGAACGTGCTGGGAGTGCTGGTTCACGTCTACGGAACCGACACCTCGTGGTACGAGACGGTGAGGGGAGGCTGGCAACCGGTTTTCGGGGACGGAGCTCTTTGGTGTGTGGTGCACTTCGACGGAGCACAGGCACTCGCCGATCTCACCTCAGACACCGACTGGCGTGCCCACGAGTGTTTGGCGTGGGAGCGCGACGTACCGCGCGTGAACTTCGGACTCGGATTCGTGGAGGTGCACGATGCCCGGGCGATGCCCTTGGACTGGGCCGCCCCGGGATTTGATGACGTCGCCTGGGACCACGTCCGGATCCTCTCCGTCGGGGGCGGTCCGCCGGACGCCCCGTTCGGGGGGCAGCGCGTGACGCCTTTCCCAACCCTGCTCGCCCGAGAGATCCCCCACCTGATCGAGACGCCCATTGCGCCGTGCCGCGTGGTGCATGCGTTCGGAGTCGCACCCCAGCCCGAGCTCGGCGTGGGTCGCCGGATCTACGAGGAGCCTCGTCTCGAGCTCCCGAACGGCTCGATCCGGGACCAGGACGCGCTGCTAACGTCCGACGAGCGAGTGACACTCGTGCGAACCCCGCCAGATCGCGATGTCGCGCTCCTCCTGGATTTCGGCCGCATCCACTCCGGCCATCCGTTTGTCGAGCTCGATGCCCGGGGCGGAGAGGTGGTGGAGCTTGCGGCAGCAGAGTGCGCGGTCGGAGAATGGGCGGGCGCAGCCGACCACGAGCTTAGGCTTGACCCGGCCCGCGCACATGGCTCGCATCTCTTTCGCTATGTCGCACGGCCGGGATTTCAGCGCTTCGAGCGCTTCGAATGGACCGCCGTCCGGTGGGTCCAGCTCACCGTACGCGATGCGCCCGAGGGACTCGCCATCCGCCACGTGGGCTCGCTCTACACCCGCTACCCCGCGGAGGCGCGTGGCCGCTTCGAGTGCTCTGACCCTCGCCTCGGGACCCTTTGGGAAGTGGGCCGCTACACGCTTCAGCAATGCATGCACGATGGGTGGGAGGACTGCCCCTCGCGGGAGCAGCGCCAGTGGCTGGGCGACGCCACAGTCGAGTTCTTGGTGGCGCAGGCAGCCTTCGGCCCGAGCGCGAACGTCTTGAACCGCCAGTTTCTCCTGCATGCCGCAGAGAGCCAACGCCCCGATGGCTTGACCCAGATGTTCGCCCCGGGCGATCACCGGACGAACGCAATCCTGATCCCTGACTGGACGCTGCAGTGGATCCTGAATGCTGAACAACACTGGCTCTACAGCGGTGACCTCGAAACCATCGAAGAAATCTTTCCCGCGATGGAACGCGCGCTCGCATGGTTCGAGCTCCATCGCGGTCCGAGCGGGCTCGTGGCCGATCTCCCCCATTGGAACTTCATCGACTGGGCAGCCGTCGGACGACGGGGCGAGGCCGCCACGACGAACGCGCTCCTCGTGGGTGCACTGCGGGCCGCGGGACGCCTCGCTCGTGCGCTCGAATCCGCGCGCGCCGCTCGCCGATATGACGCCCGCGCCCGCGCCATGGCGACGGCACTCAATGCGCGCCATTGGGATGCGCGTCGCGGCGTCTACGTCGACGAGGTGGATCCCGCCACCGGTGCCCGAGATCCACGTGTTTCGCAACACGCGAATGCGGCGCTCGTGCTCTTCGGGGTGGCGCCGAGCGAGCGCTGGGGATCGATGCTCGACTATGTCATGGACCCCCGACGCGGGGTCTTTACGGCGGCCCCGCCGATTGTGCCGACCGGCGAACCCCTCGACCCCGAGACGCAGGTCGTTCTCGTCAACACCTTCTTCAGTCACTTCGTCTATCGCGCGCTTTCCCGCGCCGGCCGCTTCGAGCGTGCACTTTCGGAGATGCGGGCGCGATACGGGAGCATGCTCGAACGCGGCGCGACCACGCTCTGGGAGAGCTTTGATCCCACAGCGAGCCTCTGTCACGGCTTCTCCGCAACCCCCGTCTATCAACTCTCGACCGAGATTCTCGGGGTGTTTCCGGTCCTGCCGGGTTTCCGGCGCTTTCGAGTGTCACCCAAGCCCGCGGATCTTTCGTTCGCGAGGGGTACCTTTCCCACGGTGCTTGGAGACGTCGACGTGGCCTGGGAGCGCACCCCGGGAGGCCTCGAGCTTGAGGTCGTGGTTCCGTCCGGCGCCCAGGCCGAGCTCATCGCCCCACCGGGGCTGCGCTTGCGCGGGGCGCCTCGGGTTGGACCCGGTCGCCATCAGATCCGCTTCGACCAAAGCGCGGCGGGCTAGAGGCCTCAGTCGCGGCAGGCCGTCGGGGATCAGTTTCCGTCGATCACCTGACGGATCGGCGAAGACGCTGGGACGGGAAGCGCGCGTTCGCATGGTACGATGCGCTGCCCATGGCAGAGCAGAATCCGCAACTTCCGACGGACACGATTCCGATCCGCCCCGGCGAGGGCTTCGACCTTGCCCGGCTGGCGGAGTACCTGCACGGAAAGCTTCCCGGCGCCGAGGCCCCGTTGACCGTCCAGCAATTTGCGGGCGGTCACGCGAACCTGACCTACCTCGTCGGCTTCGGCACGGGTCCCTCTCTCGTGGAATATGTCCTGCGCCGCCCGCCGCTGGGTCCGGTGGCGGCCTCCAGCCACGACATGGGTCGTGAGTACCGCGCGCTCTTTGCACTCCACAAGGGGTTCCCGCTTGCCCCCCGGCCGTTCGTCTACTGCGAAGACCCAGCAGTCATTGGTTCCCCCTTCTTCGTGATGGAGCGGCGACACGGCGTGGTTGTCCGTGGCGTGATTCCCGAACGCTTCGGCGGGGGGCGAGACGCGACCGCCAATCGAAAACTCTCGGAAGTCGTGATCGACACGCTGGGACAGTTCCACGCCGTCGATCCCGCGTCCGTCGGTCTGGGGGATCTCGGGAAGCCCGCCGGATTCTTGCGGCGCCAGGTGACGGGCTGGGCGGAGCGCTTCGAGCGCTCGAAGACTGTGGATCTCCCCGTCGCCGACGAGCTCGCACGATGGCTGCTCGACCATCTTCCAGCGTCGGGCGAGCCGACGCTCCTGCACAACGACTGGCGCCTCGACAACCTTGCAGTGGCACAGCATGACCCGGGGTGCTGCGTTGCAGTGTACGACTGGGATATGTGCACGCGGGGTGACCCGCTGGCAGATCTCGGGACCCTGCTCGCACTATGGAGTGATCCCGGGGAGGGGCCTGCCGGGACCAATCCCATGCCGACGCAATCGCCAGGATTCCTCTCGCGTGCGCAGGCCACTGCGCGCTACCACGAGCGGACCGGACGCGACGTCTCGGCCGTGCCCTATTACCTCGTCTTCGGGACCTTCAAGATGGCCGTGGTGCTCCAGCAGATCTTCTTCCGCTACCAGCGCGGCCAGACGAAGGACACCCGGTTTGCCGGCCTCGGGCCCGCGGCCGAGTCCCTGTTCCAGCTCGGCGCAGCGCGCCGCCCGTAGCAGTTCGTCGGCCCTTGCCTTAGAGCAGGCCGGCCCCTGTCGCCATGCGCGTGCTGCCGTCGGTGCGGAAGGCGTCGATCACGTTCTGCGCGATCTGGGAGAGATGGACCTCGTCGGCGCCGTCCACCAGTCGGGCAGAGCGTGCGTGGCGCATCATGTTCTCAAGCTGCGAATCGGTCGAATAGCCCAGCGCTCCGTGCACCTGGATCGCCCGGTCGATGATCCGCCAAAGCGTGTTCGCAACGTGATATTTCGTCATCGAGACCTCCTGCCGGAAGGGCAAGCCGTTCTCGATCAGATAGGCAGCGTGGATCGTCATCAGTTTGGCCTGATAGAGTTCGAGCGCGGACTCCGAGAGCTTCCACTGGATGCCCT
>DAIOWK010000163.1:0-7624 GCA_036758525.1 Myxococcota bacterium | reverse complement strand
GAAATCGGCGGAAGAAATACGCCGCGTCGTGCGGCCCGGGCGAGGCCTCGGGGTGGTACTGCACCGAAAAGATCGGACGCGTGGCGTGGGCCAGACCCTCGACCGTGCCATCATTTAGGTTCCTGTGCGTGATTTCCACCGGTTCGCCGGCCGCGGTGAGCGACTCCGCCTCGACGGCATAGCCGTGGTTCTCGGCGCAGATCGCGACCTTCCCCGTTGCGAGGTCCTGCCCCGGTTGGTTCCCGCCGTGGTGCCCGAACTTCAACTTTCGGGTACTGCCCCCGAGGGCCAATCCCAGGATCTGGTGACCGAGACAGATCCCGAAGATCGGGAGGCCGCGGTCGGCGAGCTCACGCACGATGGCCTGGACACCTGTCACCGCGGCAGGATCGCCAGGGCCGTTCGACAGGAAGACGGCGTCGGGCGAAAGAGCCAGCGTCGTGGCAGCAGGCGTCTTCGCGGGAACGACCGTGACGTCGAATCCCTGCTCGACCAGCAGCCGGAGAATGTTCCGTTTGATGCCGAAATCGTACGCCACAAGCTTGTAGCGGGGGTCTGGACGCGGCGCGCGCGGAATCTGGCCGGCGACGCCCCTCCAGACACCTTCGCTCCACGCATACGGTGCGCGAGTCGTCACCTCGTCCACCAGGTCGCGGCCATCGAGCGTCGGCGCGTTGCGCGCGCGCTCCGCCAGAGCGCGCTCGTCGAGAGAGCTCGGATCGGTAGCGAGCACGCCGGTCTGGAAGCCCGTCTGGCGGATGCGACGCACCAGGGCGCGCGTGTCGAGGCCGGCGATGCCCGGTATGCCGTGACGCTTCAGGTACGCGTCGAGGGTTTCACGGGCGCGCCAGTTTGATGGATGGGTGAAGAGCTCCTTCACGACGAAGCCCGCGAGAACCGGCCGCGCGGACTCCTCGTCCTCGGCGTTCACGCCGACGTTTCCGATTTGTGTGTAGGTCATTGCGACGATCTGACCCGCGTAAGAGGGATCCGTCAGGATCTCCTGGTAGCCCGTCATGCTCGTATTGAAGCAGACCTCACCCACCCCGATCCTCGCGGCGCCGAAAGCAGTTCCGCGGTAGACCGTTCCATCTGCGAGGACAAGGAGCGCGGACGGCTCAAGGGTGGAGCGGGAGTTCACGGCGCCAGCACTCCACGTGCCACGTCGTACACGAGGCGCCCATCCACGAGGGTGATCTTCACCTGGCCGGTCAATGTGTGCCCCGCCCAGGGGGAGTTGCGGCTCTTGGAGAAGCCTTTGGCCGGGTCGTAGAGCCATTCTTTCTCAGGATCGAGCACGACCACGTCGGCAGGCGCGCCCACCCCGAGACTTCCGCCAGGCCGCCGCAGGATGCGTACGGGGTTGGTGGACATCCGGCGCATGAGTTCCAGGGGCTCGAGCTCCCCCGCGCGGACAAGGTCGAGCACCACGGCAAGCGCAGTTTCGAGCCCGATCAGACCGGAGGGGGCTGCCGTGAACTCGACGTCCTTCTCATGGACGGCGTGAGGCGCGTGGTCGGTGGCGATGGCGTCGATCACTCCCTCGACGAGAGCTTTGCGACAGGCACGCACATCGGCGGCGGATCGCAGCGGCGGGGCCACCTTCGCGTTCGTGTCATAGCCGAGCGTCGCCTCGTCGGTCAGGGTGAGGTGATGCGGAGTCACTTCAGCAGTGACGTGGATCCCCTGCTCTCTCGCCCGCCGGATCAGATCTACGGCGAGGGCGGTCGAGACGTGAGCGATGTGCAGGTGGGCGCCGGTCAATTGGGCGAGCAGAAGATCGCGTGCCACGTGCGCGGCTTCCGCCACGGCGGGGTTGCCCGGGAGACCGAGGCGTGTAGAGACAGGCCCTTCGTTTACCACGCCGTGGCCGACCAGCGTGCAATCTTCGGCGTGGACGATCACGGGAGCGTCCACCATGCACGAGTACTCGAGCACACGCCGCATGACGCCACTATCCATGATCGTCCTGCCATCGTCGCTGAAGGCTACGGCGCCGGCCCGCAGGATGGCGGACATCTCGGTCATCACCGACCCCTCGAGGCCCTTGGTCGCCGCCGCGACCGGCAGGACGCGCGCGGGCGAATCCTGTCGCGCCCGGTCGAGGATGTAGTCGGTAACCGCCGGATCGTCATTGGCGGGATGCGTATTGGCCATGCACGCGACCGTCGTGAACCCGCCGGCGACCGCCGCACGCCCTCCGGAGGCGATGTCTTCCTTGTACTCCTGACCGGGCTCGCGCAGATGCGTGTGCAGGTCCACAAAGCCGGGCGCTACCCACAAGCCACGGGCATCGATGACCTCGGCACCGGGCACCTCGAGCGAGGCCTCCACGGCCGCGATGCGCCCGTCCTCGATCAGGACGTCCGCGGTCTCGTCGCGATTGGAGTTCGGATCGAGGACCCGGCCCCGTCGGATGAGGATTCGGCCCATGGTCGGATCAACCCTCCCGTGCCGGAGCAAGCGGTCGCCCGGCGAACAGGTAGAGAACGGCCATGCGCAGAGCGACGCCGTTGCGCACCTGGTCGAGAATCACGCTCGGGCGGTGGTCCGCGAGGTCATGGGAGAGCTCGACGCCTCGATTCACAGGGCCCGGATGCATCACGATGGCGTCATCTTTGGCGAAGCGCAGTTTCGTGCGATCGAGCCCGAAGGTGGCCGAGTATTCTCGGATGCTCGGCACGTAGGCTCCGTCGAGCCGTTCGCGCTGGATGCGGAGCGCCATCACCACGTCCGCTCCGTCGATCGCCTCGCGCAGCGAGGTGAACGCCTTGACCCCGAGGGTCTCAATCGCAGGAGGAATCAGCGTCGGTGGTGCGGCGATGCGCACCTCCGCGCCAAGCTTGAGGAAGCCGTAGATGTTCGAGCGCGCGACGCGGGAGTGGAGCACGTCGCCAACGATCGTGACCGAGAGGCCGTCGATGCGGCCCTTCTCCTGGTACACGGTAAGAAGATCCAGGAGGGCTTGGGTCGGGTGCTCGTGCGCTCCGTCTCCGGCGTTGATCACCGGCGCTGCCAGCGCATCCGCGATGCGCTTGGGGACGCCGGCCACCTTGTGCCGCACTACCACCGCGTCAGGCGCCATGGCGTCGAGCGTGCGCGCCGTGTCGAGGATGCTCTCGTCCTTGGTCAGACTCGAGCTCGTGGGTGAGAAGTTCACGACGTCGGCAGACAAGCGCTTGCCCGCGATCTCGAAGCTGGTCCGCGTGCGCGTCGAAGGTTCGAAAAAGAGATTCACGATCGTTCGGCCGCGCAGCGTCGGGACCTTTTTCACCTCGCGCGTACCCACCTCCTGCATCCGCTCCGCCGTCTCGAGGATGCGCTCGAGGTCAGCACGGTCGAGGTCTTCGATACCAAGCAGATCGCGCCCGATCATGCGTCTCCCCCCTTTGGCACGACGACTACTTCGAGCGGAGGCTCGAGGCTGCCCTCGTGCCCGCGCAGGATCACAAGCTCGCGAGCATGCGTGGGGATGTTCTTCCCCACGTAGTCGATTCGGATCGGCAGCTCCCGGTGGCCGCGATCGACGAGCGCCACCACCTGAACGCCGCTCGGGCGACCAAAGTCCATGAGCGCGTCCATCGCAGCCCGAATGGTGCGGCCGGTGTTGGCCACGTCGTCGACCAAGATGACGATGCGGCCGTCTACCGCCGACGGCATTTCCGTGCGCCGCAGGGGCGGCCGTTCGCCGCGAAGCGTGAGATCGTCGCGATAGAGCGTGGTGTCGAGGATCCCCACGGGCAGCTCGAGACCCGAGATGCCACGCAGGTTCTCCGCCAACTGACGAGCGAGCGGCACGCCGCCGTTCGGGATCGCCACCAGGTATAGGCGGTTTTGGCCCTCGTTGCGCTCCAGAACCTCGTGGGCGATCCGGATCAGGGCGCGCCGAATCGCCGTGTCGTCCAGCACCACACGCTCTTCGCCGGAGCGAAGGCCATCGCGCGGCTGAGCCGCCGGTCGGGTGCTGGGCGAGTCCGTGGGCGTGTGGGAGTTCGGCACCGGGACACCTTTGTCCGACTCACAGGACGGACTTAAAAGGAGGGCAAGCCGCAGGGATCTCGGGGGCAGGATAGCCCTTCAACCTGCCACCAGTCAATCGCGGGACGGTTCGCGGGCCCTACGTGACGGACGACCCGATCCGGTCCCAGCGCATCCGGTGAACCAGCAGATCCCACCAGGTGAAGGGATTCAGCATCGAGAGCCAGCTTCCTTTGAAATCCCAGGACCAGTAGATCACAAACGCGGGGCCCTTGAACTCCGCTTCGCGGACGGTGCCCCAGTAACGACTGTCGAAGGACTGATCGCGGTTGTCACCCATCATGAGGTAGCGGCCCGGTTCGACCCGCCACGTCCCCTCCCTTCCGGAGTCGTGCGGATCGTGAAGGGTTAGATGGTTGTGGGCATCGATTTTCTCGCGCTGTACCTGAAATGGGAATCCGCGCGGGTCAAGAAAAGTATCACCGGTGGGCTGCTGCTCGACCGTCTTCCCGTTTACGCTCACGACCCCATCGTGCACTTGGACCACGTCGCCCGGCATGCCAATGATCCGTTTCACGAAACTCTCGGTGGGGAGGTCGGGGCGCAGGTCCGCCGGGAAGACGCTGCCCGCGCCCTCGCCGCGCATGGGATCGCGCGCCACGGTGAAGACCACCACATCTCCTCGTTGCGGGTCGCGCAGACCCGGAAGCCGATAGTCGGTGAAGGGGACCTTGATCCCATAGACGAATCGATTGACGAAGAGGTGGTCCCCGATGAGCAATGTCGGAAGCATCGAACCCGACGGGATCCGGAACGGTTCGATTACGCACGCCCTCACGCCGAGCGCGATCACCACCGCGAGCACGAGGGTACCGATCTGGTCCCAGATGGCGCGCAGCGTGCTAGGCGGCGTCGCCGCTCTGGCCGCAGTTGCGGCCTCGCGCTTGGTCTCGCCCTTCGACGCTGCGCCGCTGCGTTCCACGGGGGGCGTCACTCATCCCCCAGGCGCAGTGCGGCGAGGAACGCCTCCTGCGGGATCTCCACCGAGCCGACGCGCTTCATACGGCGCTTGCCCTCCTTCTGTTTCTCGAGAAGCTTGCGCTTTCGCGTGATATCGCCGCCATAGCACTTTGCGGTGACGTTCTTGCGCAGCGCTTTCACGTTCGTGCGCGCGATGATCTTGGAGCCGATTGCGGCTTGGATCGCAACGTCGAACATCTGGCGGGGAATGAACTCCTTCAGTTTCGAGGCAAGCTCAGCGCCGCGTTGCTGCGCTTTGTCACGGTGCACGATCAGCGAAAGTGCGTCCACAGGATCGCCATTTACCAAAATATCGAGCTTCACGAGTGCAGACGGATGGTATCCGACGAACTCGTAGTCGAAGGAGCCATAGCCGCGGGTCACGCTCTTCAGACGATCGTGGAAATCGACCACCACTTCGTTCAGCGGGAGCTCATAACGGACCTGCACCCGCGTGCCGTGCACGGCGAGATCGCGCTGCACACCCCGCCGCTCCTGACAGAGGGCCAGGACACTTCCCAGGTATTCGGAGGGCACATGGACCGTGGCCTGAATCACCGGCTCCTCGATCCGCTCGATCTCGGTGACGGCCGGGAGCGCTGCGGGGCTCTCGATCTCCTTCGTCTCTCCACTCGTCTTCACCACGCGGTAGCGCACGGTGGGTGCCGTGGTGATGAGGTTCAGGCTGTACTCCCGCTCAAGACGCTCCTGGATGATCTCCGCGTGCAAGAACCCCAAAAAACCACAGCGGAACCCGAACCCGAGAGCGGCGCTTGTCTCCGGCTCGTAGCTGATCGAGGCGTCGTTGAGACGGAGCTTCTCGAGGGCTCCCTTGAGCGCCTCATAGTCCTCGGCATCCACCGGATAGAGTCCGGTGAAGACCATCGGCTTGACTTCGCGGAAACCCGGCAGCGCCTCGGAGGCGGGACGGCCGGCCTCCGTGATCGTGTCGCCGATCCGGACGTCGGCCAGCGATTTCACGCCGGCGATCACGATCCCCACCTCCCCGACCGAGAGCGAATCGACCTTGCGTGGGTGCGGATCGATCACGTCGAGCTCCGCCACATCGTGCTCGTTGCGCATGGCCATGAGGCGAATCCGCATCCCCTTGAGCAGCGTCCCGTCGATCACGCGAACCAGCAGTGCGACGCCCACATAGGGGTCGAACCATGCGTCAAAGACGAGGGCGCGTACGGGCGCCTCCGCCTCACCTAGGGGCGCCGGCACTTTCTCCACAATGCGCTCGAGGAGCTCGGGGATCCCGGTTCCCTCCTTGGCGGAAATGCGCAACATGTCCTCGCCAGGCAGCCCGATTACTTCTTCGATCTCGTGCGCCACGCGGTCGGGATCCGCCGCGGGCAGGTCGATCTTGTTGAGCACGGGGATGATCTCAAGATTCGCGTCCACCGCGAGATACGCGTTGGCGAGTGTCTGCGCCTCGATCCCCTGGGAAGCGTCCACGACGAGGATGGCGCCCTCACAGGCGTGCAAGGCCCGCGACACCTCGTACGAGAAATCAACATGACCCGGCGTGTCGATCAAATTCAGCACGTATTCTTCGCCGTCTCGTGCCGTCCAGCGCATGCGTGCGGTCTGGGCCTTGATCGTGATGCCCCGTTCGCGCTCCAGATCCATCTTGTCGAGGAATTGGGCGCGCATCTCCCGGGCAGAGAGGGACTTTGTCGCCTCGAGCAAGCGATCGGCGAGCGTACTCTTGCCATGATCGATGTGCGCGATGATGCAGAAATTGCGGATGCGGCGGGGATCGGTCACGCGCTGGCCCTGGCCTCCTTCGAGAGCGCCTCGACGAAATAGTCGCGCGTTCGCTCGAGACCTTCGTCGACGGAGACCTTGGGCTCCCAGCCGCTGAGCACGCGCTGGGCGAGCGTGATGTCGGGACGGCGCACCTTCGGGTCATCCGGGGGAAGCGGTTTGTGGATGATCTGGCTCTTGCTGCCCGTGATGCGGATGATCTTCTTCGCCATGTCCAACAGGCTCATTTCGTTCGGGTTTCCGATGTTCACGGGCCCCACGTGATCGCTGTTCAAAAGGCGCACGATGCCCTCGACGAGGTCATCGACGTAGCAGAAGGAACGGGTTTGCGAGCCGTCACCGAACACCGTGATGGACTGGTTGCGGATGGCCTGGCAAAAGAAGTTCGGAATCGCTCGCCCGTCATTGATCTGCATGCGGGGTCCAAAGGTGTTGAAGATGCGCACGATGCGGACGTCAACGCCGTGGTGGCGGTGGTACGCCATCGTCATGGCCTCGGCAAAGCGCTTCGCTTCGTCGTACACACCGCGGACGCCGATTGGATTCACGTGACCCCAGTAGGTCTCAGGCTGCGGGTTCACTTCAGGATCGCCGTAGCACTCTGACGTGCTCGCGATCAGGACGCGCGACTTCTTCGCCTTGGCGAGTCCCAGCACCTTGTGGGTGCCGAGCGAGCCGACCTTCATGATCTGGATCGGGAGGCGCTCGAAGTCTGCGGGACTTGCTGGCGACGCGAAGTGGAGAATCGCGTCAAGCTCCCCAGAGACGTAGAGGAAGTTGGTGACATCGTAGTGCTCGAAGGAGAAGCGGGGGTGGCCCAGCAGGTGCTCGATGTTGTCCATCCGGCCGGTCA
>DAIOWK010000162.1:0-7695 GCA_036758525.1 Myxococcota bacterium | reverse complement strand
ACCGCACACCCCGATCGTGGCGGAGCTTGCTGGAGCAACCCCCGTGCCAAGCACCTCCCTGCGTGCCCGTAAACCGGCAAAAGACGGCCTGGACCTGAGCGCTGGGTACGAATCCGCTCCAAATGGCCCTCGCGGCTCCTCCATCTCAATGGAAGGTTCCGGTGACGCATTTTGGAGTGTAGATCACATATTTTTGTCACCGTCCACCAAGTCACTTCGGCTTGTCTACTATTAGATGCGTCATAAAACCCTGTGGCGAATTGACACTCACTACCTGCGCGCTTCCACGGCGCCTCCCTGAGGGTGCAGGGGGTCCTCTTTTCGTGTATGGCTCGCTCGAGCATTTATTTCTGGCGCTCGACGCAGTCCTCGTCCTTCAATCGATGGGACTTTTAGATTCCTCGGCCCTGGGCTGTGACTCCGCGCCTCGGCAGCCACCCTTCCTTTCACCCATCGTCGCGATCGGCCCTCCCGGTCGTGGCACGTGACGTGTCGGAGAGGACCGAACTCGAGGCCGACCTCTCGCGCACCTCTATTGCGCTCCACACAGGAATCGCGACCACGGTGTGCATCGGAATCGGGTGGTTTCTGAGCCTTCCATTTGCGCTGCAGCGATTCACAAGTGCGACTGGAGGGGGCAATTAAAGCTATGGCTACGGCAAACGTCTTCCGGCCGTACGAAACGCAGGAGATGCCTCGACCGCGGGGGACCGCCCCTAGCTCCGCTTGGGTTCGGGCGGCTCCTGGCCGGTCGATCGGATCGCGCGGTCAGCGGCCTTCTTTTCCTTCAGCTTCTCGCCAGTAGCCTCGCGGCGAACGGACTCGTTGCAGGTTCGACAGATCCTGCCCTTGAGCTCGCGTTCCTCGCGCTCGTTCCCACAGATCATGCAGCGTCCCATGGGTCTCCTTACGGGCCAAAGGTACAAGCCGACCGTGTAGCTTATCGTACACTGCCAGCACGGTTGACAGCGCTGGCGGCCTATGGCTAGGTTGCTCTACCGATCCGGCGAATCGCTCCCATCGTCTAGTGGCCTAGGACGTGGCCCTCTCAAGGCCAAAACACGGGTTCGACTCCCGTTGGGAGCGCCACACCCGCGTGCGTAAGGCCTGTAAAGTCAGGGAGTTGCGAGGAGCCCTCTTCCGCCATTTCCGCTTGGCGACAAGCTGGCGACAAACTGACCGCGTCCGGTGTCACACGCGGCGAGCGGAGCACCTGGATGAGAGCCGAGTCAGCGAGCTGCGCGTAGCGGCGCGTGGAGCGGGAGTCCGCGTGCCCGAGAACCCGCTGCAGGACGCGCTCGTTCACGCCTCGCGCGATCGCAGCGGTCGCCATGGTGTGTTTGGTCGCCTCGTAGAATTTCACGCCTCCTAGGCCGATTGCGCGCGCCGCGCGCAGCCATGCATCGCGCAGCGACCAGTGACCCCACCGCGTTTCGGTTCGGGGGTTCACGAAAAGGGGGGCGCGCGTCAGCCGGCCGGACGGATCCACGTGGCGGGCGATCCACTCTGCGAGCTCCTGGCTCAGTGGGAGACGCTTCGTCTTGCCGCTCTTGGTCGGTCCGATCGGCGCGTCGGCGCCGTGGCCCTTGCATGCCCGGCTCACTGTGAGCCAGCCGTCGCCCGCGTCGCCCACCTCAAGTGCGCGCGCCTCCCCGGGCCTCAGACCGAGGTCGCACAGGGCCAGGAAGATTCCGCGCTCGGGTTCGGGGATCTGCCGCAGGATCGCGTCCTGCTCGGCCAGCGTAAGCACCCGCGGGAGATGCTCGGGAACCTTCGGCCAGGGGAACTCGGGGATCGCGCGAATCTCCCCGCGGCGCCTGAGCCACCCCACGAAGCTGCGGAAGGCCCCGAGCGCGTTGCTCTGCGTCTTGGGCGAGAGTCCTCGAGCCCCGAGCCATGCGGCCCAGTCCTCGAGCATGCCGTAGGTGAGCTCGTGGATGGACGCCGCGTCGAAGAAGCTGAAGTAGCCGCCAGGCGCGGCGTAGCGCTCGAGCTCGCGCAGGTACGTGGGCGAGAGCGTTTTGCTCGCGACTGCGCCGCGCTTCACCTCCAGCCAGCGCTCCAGCCAACGCGGGGCGAGGTTCGGCTTCGCATGCACGGGGAGGTACTCGGCGAGGACTTCGTCGAGCGCTTTGCTCTCGTCCGCGACGCGCCCGCGGATCTGCTCGAGGAGGCGGCGCGCGGTGTCCTCGTCGGTGATGCGGATCCCGCGGTTCGACCACACACGCCCGTAGGGACGGAAGTCGAGGAAGAACTCGCGTCCCCCGCGGCGCCGACGAATCTTCCCGAGCTCGCCCATGAGTTGGAACCGGATACCACGGTCCGCGCCTTCGATGGAAGCAAGAAGAGCCCGGATCCCGTGCGCGCGTGCACGAGTCACGCCAGAAGCCTCGCGCCAAGCGTGCGCCTTACCTCAAAGATTCCGCGCAATCCCGCGCCGTCCACGACTGCGCGGGGGCGGAGTGTGAGGAGGCGGTCTAGCTCCCCTCCGAGTCCGTAGCGCGCGGCCAGGCGGCGGAACTCGTCGAGTCGCTCGGCTGCGCACGGCGTCACCGATCAGCTCCCCCAACCCCAATCGAAAGAGTGCGCACCACCTTCTTGGGTGCGTCTCGAGTGGACCTTTGGTCCAGTGGACCCTCGACGCGGGAGCGCACTCACGAGTGGACCTACCGGGGGCCCCCTCCGTAGGAGGGGCCCGGTGGTCCACTCGGGTGCGCGTACGACCGGACCACGAGTCTCAGACCGCTCGGGTCCACTGGGTCCACTCGCGTTCATTCGGCCTCCGCTGGGTCGCTGAGTCGCATCATCTTGGCGTTGCGCGGGCCCGGCGAGACGATCACCTTGCCGGCCTTTCGCCACGCCTCACGAAGGGATGCAGCGAGGCGCTTGAGATCGCCCTTGGGCTCGGCGTCCTCCTCCAAGGAGTCACCGGCCAATCGCCGCGCGAGGTCCCGAGTGCTGATGGACTCGCCTGGTTTGAGGAAGTCGTGCGGGTCGCGCTCTGAGGCGTCCGCCGCGGGGCGGAAGAATATGAGTTCCTCGGCGGTTGCCTCGCCAGAGCAGACTTCGAAGAGCACCGGTTTCGGCGCTGGTCCGAGGTTCGTAGCGGTGCGGACGCGGCGAAGGTTGGGCATGCCCGCGACGAGCTCGAGCGAGGTGACGGCCCGCGCTTTGGCGGCCAGGGCTGAGGCCCCGCGGCCCATGAAGCGCACGTCGGGGAGATCCTCGCCCGCGTCGGCTTTGGGCTTGCCGCAGTGGTGAAGGAGCGTGATCGCTGGCCCGAAGCGCACGGCCCGGCGTTCGAGGGCGCCGCCGATGCGCGTGGCTTCCTCGTTCGAGTTCTCGCTTTGGCCAAGCGGGAGCACGTCCGCATAGGCGTCGATGTAAACCTCGGCAAAGGGCTCTCCCGCCTTCCTTGCCTCCTCGATCCAGCGCGTGAGCGTCTCGAGGCCGTTCTCGTCGAAGCGGAGCGCATCGAGCTCGCTCGGGTCGAGGTCGCGATCCGGACCGACGACCACGATGTTGTGCACGTATCGCTCGAGGCGGCTCCCTGCCGGGTGAAAGAGCGAGAGTCCGTTCATGCGGCGCATAACCTGCTCTGGCGCTTCGTCGAGCGAATAGATCAGCACGCGCCCGGGCGGCCGCGCCTCGACTCCCGACCATGGCGCGACTCCGGCGGCGCGTGACATTCCGTTCCAGAGCGAGAGCGACGTTTTGCCCGTGAATGATGGCGCGACCCAGAGCGAGAAATGCCCTGGCACTGGCCGCGCGGCCTCGACAGGCAAGGGCATCGGTCGCTGAAGGAGCGCGAGGAGTCGCTTCCCACTGAAGCTGACCGCCTCGAGAGGGTGCGCGCGCTTCGCGCGAACGCGTTCGTCGGCCTCGAGCGCCTCTTCAACCCAACGGAGCCGTTGCTTGTAGCCGAGGTTATCCGGCTCCGTGGCGAGACGCCGATAGAGGTCCGTGCGTTCGCGTTCAAGCGCGTGTCGGTGGATACGCTTCGCCGTGTCTGAGACTGACAGCTCGAGCACGGGCTCATCGACCAGATCACTGACGCGCCCGATCCAACCCGACCCGTTGCCGCGAGGCGCTCGTCGCTGGAGTTCGTCGGAGACGGCCTCGACGGTCACCGCCGTGCCAGCCTCGGCGAGTCTCGAGATGGTTTCCGCGATCAGCCCGAGGTCGGGGTCAAGGAAGTCGGAAGGAGGCGACTCCGAGAGCGCCTCGGCCGCCAGGTCGGGCGCCATGAAGAGCTTGGCCGCAAGGCGCGTCTCGAGGTCGATCTCGTGGGACCACGCGCTGTCGCTCATCGGCGGTTCCCGCTCATCGGGGCCACCACCCGAGATACGTCATGCGATCTCCGCGATTGCGCGCTCGCGCGCGAGGCTTAGCTCCGCCGTCGTCTGTGCGCAGTCGACCGCGTCCACGGCGCAGTCGAATCACACGGCGGTCCACTTCCTGCCCTCCTCGAACGACCGTGAGCTCGCGCTCAAGGACTTTGGTGACGACTTCAAGCCGGCGTTCGCAGGTACCAAGGCGCCGGCGCAACCTCGCGCGGGACTCAAGAAGTCGAAGCCGCAGCATCAGTGCGCGGTGGGCCGGGAGAGGGAGGCCGCTTGCAGTCGGGGTTTTGTAGTGGTATTTGGCGCTCATCCTGCGTCCTGACTTCGCCCTGCACCTTGGCCGGTCCGCGGGGCGGAGTCGTCTCTGGGGTCGGATTGCCGGCGCGTCCTTCGCGCTGGCCTTCGTGCGATTTAGGTTCGGAGTTGGGGGTTGCCTCGCCGCCCGCCCCGTCGGCCCTCTCGGGCGCATTCGTGTTATGTCCGAAGAATCGATCCATCTCCTCCCGGAGTACGTCGGCCGACATTCTGTAAAAGCTGGCGATCTCGGCGAGCTGCTCGCCGATGAGGCGCAATTCGCCGCGCTCTAACCGAGAGAGAGTCGTACTCGGGATTCGGGTGGCGAGTTCGAGATCGCGCAGGCGATGACCGCTGAGGAGGCGGCGCGCGCGGAGCGGCGACGGACGGTCAATGCGCATGCCACCAATATTGGTGGTGGCTACCACTTCCTAAAAGATGAAGAATCTCTTCGATTTCTTGCTAGAGACTTCGGGTCTTGCCGCCCCCGGATGGCGAGCTCGTTCGAAGGCTCAGGGGCTGGCTAAAACTCTGCCCGCGACCTCCTGCCAGCGGAGGGCGTAGTGGCGTGCTTTATCGGCGTCGAGTGAGATGTCGTTCCCGTGCCACTCGAGGCATTTCACGACGTCGGGCCAAGACGTACGGCCGTCCCGCATTCCGTTAGCTCGGCGGTGGCGAGCGCGGATCCACTCCGAGATCTCGAAACAGGCGCGGCCCAGAGCGAGGTCGGGAGCTAGCGTGGCCGCGTCCCTGACTGCCGGAGACACGGCCTGGGCACGCTCGCGCAACCATCTCGCACCCTTGTCCATAGCCTCGATGAGTCCTGGCACCAGCAGCGTAGGGGCCGCTGCGTCCTTCGCAGAGATGGGTGTTGCGCTTGGGTCCTCTTCAATGGCTTGGGCAGTATTTTGGAGTTGCTGAAACAAGGACAGGTTGCTGCCCGGGGCAGGTCGCTCAAGCTCCTGGCCTAATTCCTTCGCCTGGCGTTCCAGGACCTCCGCCATCCGCAAGCAGACCCGTGCTTCCATGAAAGAAAGGCGATGTTTCTCGAGGTTGGCGGCACTCGCCACGTCCCTGATGGCGGCACAATCGATCGCTTCGCCGTATTTCTCGAGCCACCTTTCGGCGACGCGCGCGCATTCTGCCTGAGCCATGCCGCCTGCTTCCTGCGGCGCTTCGAAGGGGAAAGGTGGGGGCTGGCCGCCGAAGCAAAGCGGCCCCGGTAGCTATCCGGTGCCCCCAAGCGAAAGGTTAGCCTTTCTCGCCGGTCGCGTGGACTCGGGGCCGGCCCCGCGCAGTTGATTGATTGCGCTTCAAGACTTCTGCCAGAACCACGTACTTCGCCGTCAAGGCCTCCGAGGCTTCGGACATCGGCGTGAAGAGGCCAGGCCCGTCACGGTGCGCGTAGAAGCTCGACCGCATCAGCGAGGCAAAGAGTGATGCGCTTCCATTTCGATCATCAAGATCTCTGACTGCCTGGTAGACGATACTGGCGGTCATGTCGGCCAAGCGTACGCCCCAATTTTCTGAAGAACTGACCCAGTGGAGGTTGCGCTTGATGAGTTTGTTCAGGTCGATAGTCTGACCGTCATCGTAGTGCATGACGAACGGATGGGTGGTGGTATGTATTTCTTCCACCAAGTGGAAGGGATTGCGGGCGCTCCAACCCCAGAGCCAAGCGTAGATCATTGTTGAGGCCACTAGCTCCTCTCGGCTTCCTGCACGCTGTTGAACCCGATCAAGCTCGAACCTGACACTATTCCAAGAGTCAGCGTAAGGACCAGCGGAGAGGAATATGAGGGCATATTGCAGCGCCTGACGAATACAACGGGACCATGCGTAGAGACGCATGCCTTGTTCGACGCTCAGATTGCGGAATTGATCGGCGAGCTGACGCACACCCTGCTTGCCGGACTCGAAGATCATTCGCTCGGAATGAGAATCGAGTACGTCATGCATTCGACGTGGAAACTCCTCGCGGTATTCTCGGTGGAGTGCGGAGAGTTCGAGAGTGACGGGAGTCAGGGAGACTCCCGGAAATCCCGCGAGGAGATCGCACAGCGTCTGGCGACTGACTCGCGACAGAAGATGGCCCTTCGGTTCACCCCTCTGTCGCTCTCGAGCCGTGAGCGACATTTCGAAGTTCGCGAATGCTTGCGACAAACCGGCAATGTCTGTGTCTGCGATGGTGACTCCCATCACGACTGCAGCGCGATGCTCCGCCGGTGTCGACGCCGGAGTGAAGGCTCCCGACTCGTCAAAGAAGAAGTGCATAGAGGGCATGATAGACGCCGCGGGCCGCGATCACAGGCGAACTGGAACTAGCATTCAAGCGCCGGTCGAGGATTGTCGAAGATCCAAGCCGCTAGGGGGGAACCATGGAGCGGTCGGTAGACAGGCGGCGGCACGCCCGCCTCCGAACTCACTTCGAGACCACCTACTCGACCGAGCGGCAAGAGGGATCGGGCGATCCTTGCCAATATCTCCTACTCCGGCGCATTGCTGACACACGCCTCGCTCCAGCCGCGCGTGGGATCCCAAGTCCGCGTCTACGTCCTTTTGACCGAGGACTCGCCCTTTGTGATTGCGGGCAAAGTCGTTCGACACTGTGGAAGCCGGCTTCGCAATTGAGTACGCCGACTTGAGTCCCGAGGTGCGGCGCCTGGTCGATGATGCCGTAGCGATGCTAGGGAACGCGCTGCATGTCCCGCCGCGCCGACAGTCGTAGCCGTGAGGCGACCCGCCCAAAGCGGAGCCAAGTAGAAACAGCCCAGGCGCGGCTGCCGGCTCACTCGACGCCCACCCGCGGTGTTATCCTTCTCTTCAGGTTCTCAGCGGGGGGAGGGGTGCTAGATGGCGGTTCCGGTTCCCACGCCTCAGCCTCAGACGGGGGCAGACGCCCAAGTGGTAGACGCCGGGCGCAAGCCCCTCCACCTTCAGATCTCGATAGACCCCAACGACATCGCTGGGTCAGGGGCTACTCCCGAAGCACTTCAGGCCGTGGCTCTCCGCGCATGGCGCGCTCGATCATCACGAGCTCGCTGAGCGCCTCATGACA
>DAIOWK010000161.1:0-7707 GCA_036758525.1 Myxococcota bacterium | reverse complement strand
TGGCCAAGTCGTGTGGAGTCCGCTCGCACAGGGCGTTCTCACTGGCAAATACGCGCCCGGAAGCCGGCCCTCGGGAACGCGGGCGGCCGACAAGGAGCGCAGCGGCTTCATGGAGGTCTTTCTTCGGCCCGAGGTCCTGGAGCGGATTGAAGGGCTCCGGCCGATTGCGAAAGAGCTCGACGTGACGCTCGCCCAGCTCGCGCTCGCATGGTGCCTGCGCCGCCGAAACGTCTCGAGCGTGATCGTAGGCGCCACGCGAATTGATCAGATCGATGAGAATGCCAAGGCCTCAGGGGTTCGCATCCCCCCCGAACTCGAGGCGCGGATCGACCAGATCTTCCCCGGCGATGCCTAGAGGCCGGACGTTCAGCCCTTGGCGCTATTGATGACCTGGAGCTCGGTGAACGCAGCCAGCCCATAGGGGCCATTCTCGTAACCGATGCCCGACCACTTCGATCCGCCAAACGGAGCGAAGGGCACGATGGCAAGATGCTGATTCACCCAGCCGGTCCCGCATTCAAGCTCCGACGCGAGCGCCTTTCCGCGTTCGACATCACGCGTCCACACCGAGCCCGAGAGCCCGAAATGCGTGGCATTCGCGCGCTCGATCGCGTCCTCCACGTTGCGGAACGTGAGAATGGGGAGGGCTGGTCCGAACTGTTCCTCATCGACGAGGCGTGTACCGTCGGAGATTCCGGTGACGAGCGTCGGCTCATAGAAGTAGCCTGATCCCGCGCGTCGGTGGCCGCCGGTCAGGATCTTCGCACCCGCCTTCTTTGCGTCGTCGACGAGCTCTACGACCCGCTCCAGCTGCGGCTTGTTGTTGATCGGCCCGAGCTGGGTTTGGGGATCGAGACCGTCGCCCATCTTCACGCTCTTCGCGATGGTGGTGAGCTCTTCGACGATCGGCTGGTAGATATCCTCGTGCACGTAAAGGCGCTTAATTGCCGAACAGATCTGACCGGAGTTCGAGAAGGCTCCCCAGAAGAGCTTCTCCGCGACCTGTTTCGGGTTCACGTCCCCCAGCACGATCGCTGCGTCGTTCCCACCGAGCTCGAGCGTCACCCGCTTCAAGTCCGGTGCGGCGGCAATCGAGATCTTCTTGCCCGTGGCTACCGAGCCGGTGAAGGAGACCTTGCGTACGGTGGGATGCGCTGAAATCCACGCCCCGAGCTCATTCCCGCCGGAAACGATGTTCACGACCCCCGCGGGCACCACGTCTCGCAGGATTTCACCCAACTTCAGCGTGGTCAGAGGAGTGAAGGGCGAGGGCTTAAGCACCACGGTGTTGCCTGCGAGGAGTGCCGGGGCAATTTTCCAGATCGCGAGAAGCAGCGGAAAGTTCCACGGGGTAATGGCTCCCACCACGCCGTAAGGCTTGCGTCGCACCTCGATGCGCCCTTGTTCGTTGTCCTGAAGCACATCGACCGGGATCTGCAGGCCGGCCGTGACGTCGAACCAGACTGCCCCACCGAAGACTTCTTCCGTAGCCCGTGCGAGGGGTTTGCCCTGCTCTTGGGTGAGCACCTTGGCGAGCTCCCCCATGCGGGCCTTCAGTGCGGATGCGCAGTCCCGCAGCACCTGCCTGCGCTTTTCTTCGTCGCGGCGCCAGGCGCGAAACGCCCGCTGCGCCGCCTCCATGGCGCCGTCGAGCTGCGCCTTTGAGCACTCGGGCGCCTGCGTGAAGACCTCACCCGTGGCCGGATTCACGACTCCGAAGGTGCCCGCACCTGCGACTCCCTTGCCATCGATCGTCATGGTGAACTCGGACATCGTGGGGCCTCCTTGGATGCTCGATTGGGTAAATGGATCGGCACTGACGTTATCGCAGCAGGTGCGGCCGATCACCTCGCTTCGCGTCGTATACTCGACTCTTCATGAACGGCCTCCCGTCCCACCAGACCCTCCGCGCCGACGCGGTCGTGATCGGGACGGGTGCGGGCGGTGCGCCCGTCGCCGCATGCCTTGCCGAGGCCGGCTTCGACGTCGTCCTTCTCGACGCAGGGCCACGCCTCGACCCGGCACAACTCACGGGCGATGAGGGGGAGATGACTGCCCGCCTGTACACGATGAGCGTGACAAGAGGCAGCGGTCTCTCGATCTACGCGGGCGTGTGCGTTGGCGGCTCGACGCTTATCAACGACGCTCTGTGCTGGCGACCACCGCCTGAGGTGCTGGCCTCGTGGCGCGAGGACCACGGTCTCGACGCACTCACCGACGCGGCGTTTGCGCCTCACGTTGACCGCGCCTGGGGGGACATCAACGCCTCGCCCACGGGACCCGACCACATGAATCGCAATGCGCGCCGGCTCCAACTCGGTGCAGCGCGCCTCGGCTGGGCGGGCGAGGCCATGCCGCGGAGCGTTAAGGGATGCGCGAACCTCGGCCTTTGCAATTTTGGCTGTCCCTCAGGAGCCAAGCAGTCGACAGCGCGCACCTATGTCCCGCGGGCGGAGGCGGCGGGTGCACGCGTTTTGCCCGACACGCGTGCGGATCGAATCGAGGTCAAGGACGGCCGCGCCAAAGCTGTCCTCGCGTCCCGCCTGGATGCCGCGACGGGTCTACCCGTCGCCACGCTGCGGGTTGAAGCGCCGCTTGTCTGCGTCGCGGCCGGCGTCCTCGGCACGCCGGCCTTGCTCCTGCGAAGCGGACTCGCGTGTTTCGCAGCGGGCGCCGGCGCGGGCGTTCAGCTCCACACGAGTCTCCACGTGACCGCGCGCTTTTCGGAGCCCGTGCACGGCTACTACGGCCCGACGATGGCCTACGCGGTGAGTGAATTCAGCGACGTGAACGGGAGGGCCGGTCCAGGCTTCATGCTCGAGAACACCGCCGTGCATCCGATCGCGACCGCGTCGGCTCTACCCGGCTTTGGCGCGGAACACGCGCGGCTTGTGTCGGGATTGCCCTTCCTGGCCCGTGCCCTCGTTGTGCTGCGGGACCGTGCGCGCGGGCGCGTGCGACTTGGGGAAACCGGAGAACCCGAGCTCCACTACACCCTCGGAGCCCAGGACCTCGGGCGCCTGCGCGATGGTATGATCGCGATTGCGCGGGCTTACCTCGCGGCGGGTGCCCTCGAGGTCTACCTTCCGCTAAACGGGTCGAGCCCTGTGCATAGCTCGTTGGATCTCGCGCGGATCCCGCCGGAACCTCTCGATCCCGGCCGAGTGAGCCTCCTCTATGCGGTCCACCTGTTCGGTGGCGCGCGCATGGCGCGCGGACCCGAGGCGGGCGCCTGCGACCAGGAGGGGCGTTTGTTTGGTGTCAGGGGGGTTGTGGTGAGTGATGCGTCCTCGCTCCCTTCCAATACTGGCGTCAATCCGCAGATCACCATCCTTGCAAACGCGCTCCGCATCGCGGAGACGGTGGTGACACGGGGAATCTCGGACCTGGGTCGTGCATGAGCGGTGAAGCGGTCGCCGCTGCCGACAACCGTATCGCGAGCGCGCTCTCGGCGCTGGATCGACGCGCATTCCTGCGACTTGCGGCTGCAGTCAGCGCAGTTGGATCTTGGCCCTTGGGTTGCCTCCCGGTGAAGAACGAGTTCGGCCCTCCGCCCGGAGTCGAGCTCACGCAGCTCACCCCCCGCACGTACGCCGTGTTCCAAGCCGCCGCAGGTCGCCTCCTCGGACCAGGGCCTTCAGAACTGATCCAACGCGGCGTCGTGAACCCTGCCCAGATCGCCGACACATGGCTCGCGCGATTGCCGGAACTCGCGCCTCCCCTGCGCGGGGGGCTCCTCGTCCTAGAGTTCGCACCCTTCCCTTTCGTGCGCAAGCTGCGTCCCTTCAGCGCACTCGGCCCCTCTGCTCAAGACACGGTTCTCGCTGATCTCATGTGCTCTTCCGCAGACTGGAAGCGTACGCTCTTCAAGGGGATTAAGAGCTTTGCGTGCCTCACGTTCTACTCGGCAGTGCCGTCGCGTGCGCTCACCGGATACCCGGGACCCTTCGGTGGACGAGGCGGAGCCAGTGCCATCGCCGAGGCGATGGAGGAGGTAGAATGACGACGGAGATGTCCCAAGGGAGCTTGTCGATCGATCTCTTCTGGTCGTTTCGCAGCCCCTACTCCTACCTCGCAACGCCTCGGCTGGTGGCGCTCGCTGCGGAGTACGACTTGGAGATCATCGTACGACCGGTGCGACCCATCGCCGTGCGCGATCCCCAGTTCTTCAGCCGCGCCAATCCCCTGTGGGCTCCCTATCTTCTGCGCGACACTCGCCGCATCGCAGAGTTCTTGGGTCTCGACTTCGGCTGGCCGCGCCCTGATCCCGTGGTCCAGGACTACGTAAATCGCCGCATCCCACAGGAGCAACCCTACATTCACCGTCTCACACGTCTGGGGACAGAGGCTGCCCGGCGAGGAAAAGGTCTCCCCTTCCTCGATGAAGTTTCGCGGGTGATCTGGGGCGGTCGCGTGGTGGGGTGGCACGAAGGCGCTCACCTCGCCGACGCCGCGGGGCGTGCGGGTCTTGACCTCACTGAACTCGACGCGGCGATCCGCGCTCACGAGGCGGAGCTCGATGCCACGATCGAGGGAAATGAAAAAGCCCTCGAAGCAGCGGGACACTGGGGCGTCCCTACCATGGTGTTTCGGGGTGAACCCTTCTTTGGACAGGACCGGATCGATCTTCTGGTGTGGCGAATCCAGCAACACGGCCTGCGACGCCGCGAAAGCCAACCGAGAGGGGACCGCTGAGATGTATCCGGCTATGCACGCTCGGGAAACTCCCGAAAAGGCTGCGATCGTCATGGCTTCGACAGGCGAGGTCGTGACCTACCGAGAGCTTGACGAGCGCTCGAACCGATGCGCCCAGCTCTTGTGGGACGCTGGATTGCGCCCGGGTGACGGCATCGCCCTTTTCCTCGAGAATCATCCGCGGTTTTTTGAGATCGCTTGGGCAGCGCAGCGCTCGGGCCTGTACTACACAGCCGTGAGTTCGCGCCTCACTCCACCCGAGGTCGAGTACATCGTCAACGATTGCGGAGCGCGCGTCTTCTTTACCTCTTATGCCAAGCGAGACGTGGCCGAAGCGCTGCTCGAGCGGCTGCCAGGCGTCCGTCGGCGGCTCATGTTGTCCGGGAGAGTTTCCGGCTACGAGCCCTACGAAGAGTGCGTCGCGGCGCATCCCGCGCGCCCCCTCGCCAGTGAGCTCGAGGGGAGCGACCTGCTCTACTCCTCGGGTACGACAGGGCGCCCGAAGGGCGTGAAACCGCCTCTCCCGGGGAAGCCCGCGGGCAGCATGCCGGCGCTCGTGCGGCTCGTGACGCAGCTCTACGGCGCAGGAGCGGACAGCGTCTATCTCTCCCCCGCGCCGCTCTATCACGCAGCCCCGCTGCGCTTCAATCTCTCGGTGCAGCGACTTGGTGGGACATGCATCATCATGGAACACTTTGACGCCCGGGAAGCCCTGCGGCTCATCGAACGCTTCCGTGTGACGTTCAGTCAGTGGGTTCCAACGATGTTCGTACGGATGCTGAAGCTCCCGGAGCATGAGCGGTCACGCTTCGATCTCTCGAGCCATCGCGTGGCTGTGCACGCCGCTGCGCCTTGCCCGGTCGAAGTGAAAGAGCAGATGATCGCGTGGTGGGGACCCATCCTGCACGAGTACTACGGGGGTACTGAGGGAAACGGGCTTACCGCCCTCGCCTCGAGGGAGTGGCTTTCGCATCGGGGTTCTGTGGGCAAACCCGTCCTCGGCGAGGCGCACATCGTCGGCGAGGACGGCAGCGAGCTCCCGGTCGGGGAGACGGGAATGGTGTACTTCGCCAACGGGCCGGGATTCGAGTACCACAACGATCCAGAAAAAACCCGCAGCGCACGCAATGAGAAAGGTTGGAGCACCCTGGGCGATATCGGGTATCTCGATCGGGACGGGTTCCTCTATCTCACCGACCGCAAGGCACACATGATCATTTCGGGGGGCGTCAACATTTACCCCCAAGAGGCCGAGAACGTCCTGATTACTCACCCCAAGGTGGCGGACGTCGCGGTGATTGGAGTCCCGAACGAG
The DNA here is from genome assembly GCA_036758525.1 of Myxococcota bacterium. Lineage (GTDB taxonomy): Bacteria > Myxococcota_A > UBA9160 > UBA9160 > UBA9160 > UBA9160. Next base: position 1,697 of record DAIOWK010000161.1, on the reverse strand, counting down.
GACTTCGGGGAAGAAGTAAAGGCCGTCGTCCAGCCTGTGGATATGGCGGACGCAGGTCCGGAACTCGCGAGCGAGCTCATGGACTACTGCCGACAGCGTCTCGCTGATCTCAAGTGTCCGCGCTCCGTCGACTTCGAGGCGGAGCTGCCGCGCCATCCGACGGGCAAGCTGTACAAGCGGCTTCTGAAGGACCGCTACTGGAAGGGCCACAAAACGCGGATCGTCTGACGCACGAGCTCCTTACCCCTTTTGTGCGCGGAAAACCGCCGGGCGGGGGGAGCTCTCAAGAGTTGGGTTCGGGTCGCGCAGTCGCCGCAGCGCCTCCTCACGGTCCGCATCGGTGAACGCCCGCGTGGTGACGCACCACTCGACCAAGATCCCGTTTGGGTCTTTCGTATAGATCGATGTGCACCAACCGTGGTCGATCTCCGCCACATCGTGACCATGGGCCAGCCACCGCTGCTTGTGTTCCTCGATCTCGTCCAGGCTTTCGGCGTGGAAGGCGATGTGGTTGGTCCAGTCGGGGAGGCCGAGGCCCTCGGCAATCGCGGGGGACCAGTCGGCGGGGAGGCTCGCGTCATGGAGGTCCCAAAACGCGATCAGACCATCTCCGCCCGTATCGTAGAAGAGGTGCTTTGCCCAGCCACCGCTCGGCGTCTTTCCAGCCACCACCTTCTCCAGCCGGAATCCCATCCCGTCCGTATAGAAGGCATGCGTGGCCGCGATGTCCCGGGTCGCGATCGCGACATGGTGGAAGCCCATAGCGTCTCCTTCCCTGGATTCCGTGCGAAGGATCGCATGCCCCCGGGCAACCTGACAACCGGGGCGGGACGAAGGTCACGCCCGCAACTTGCGTGTCCCCGATGCGACCCAGGCACCCGGAGCGTGCTCAACGACTCCGGTGACTCCGCTCCGACGCTCGTCCTGACCCCGCCCGGGTAGCTCAACCCGGGCGGGGCGAAGAACCATCCTGTCCGATTCCTACCAGCTCTTGTTGTGTCCCGGAGAGCACCAAGGAATATGTTTGGGGAGTTCCGAGCACGGATCCGGCATGGACGCCTGAGGAGGGAGCGGCAGCAGAGGAAATGAAGCAGCTTGCTGCGGGTAGACGGCTCCGTTGCACAGCGGATCGCTCGGCTGAAGCATATGCAGGTTGCACAAGACCTGACCAAAGAGCGGATCCGCTACTGAGGCACCGGGGCCCGCGGTCTCACAGTCGCCGTTCGTCTGCTGGAGATTCTCGGGAGACGAGCTGACGCCTGCCGGGTCATGGTTGTTGTGCCAGCAGTTTCCTTGACCGGGGGCCGCTACGGGAAGACCCACCATGCTGAAGTCGCTCAGGTCGGCGAGATCGCCGTTGGTCGGGTTGTGGAACGAACCATTGTCCATGAAGACGTTGTTGTAAACGTTCGAGCCGAAGGGGTAGAAGAAGCACGCCGGACCGCCCGCCAGACTGTCCACGAATGCGTTGTCCCATGTGCCGCCGCCGGAGGTGCAGTCGGCCGGGCTGTTTTGAACGCCGGAGATATAGGGCACAAGGGCGATCGCCCACGCACCGTTGTTTACGAACCAGTTGTTGGTGATGGTATCGTTGATTCCACCGGCAATCACGACGCCGGCACCGACCAAGCCCAAGCCATTGCCCGGCACATTGCGGTTATTGTTGTCGTGGATGTAGTTGCCCGTGACAATCCAAC
>DAIOWK010000160.1:0-7752 GCA_036758525.1 Myxococcota bacterium | reverse complement strand
CTCCTCATGCAACACGAAGCGCACAAAGCGCGAGGCAAGCCACGCCCCGTACACCGTGAGCGCAAACGCGAGAAGGTTTCCGAACGTTACGGAAATCCCGGTTCCCGGCGCTATCGGAATCGCGAGCATGGACTGCACGAGGGCGCGCACCGGCCCGTCGAGTTCAAACCTTGCGAGCACGACCCAGAGCCACGCCAGCATCGTGGCCCACATCAGCGCGCGATTGACACGCCGCTCAATCGGCTCGCGCTTCGACCCCACCACGCGCAAGCGACGGAGCAGCCGCGTGCGCAGGCCGTAGGTCACGAGTCCCTGGGCGGCCCGCAAGGAGGCGTACAGCCCAAGCCCGGTGTAGACCGCCCAGAGCGTTCCGCCACCGAGCAGGCGTCCGAGCTGCATGAAGCCGCAGGCGCCGGTGACGAGCGCCACTGCGAAGCCGAGAAACAGGATGCGCGCGGCAATCCCGATCCGCCGAAGCGCAGCCAGCTGACTCTCGCTCAGCGCGACCCGCTCGAGCCGAGCGGGTCGCAAGACCCACGCCATGAGCACGCAAGCGGCCACCATCTCCACGAGAAAGAGGATCTGTTCGAGGACCGGAGACGGAGAGCTGAAGAAACGGATCCGATCCGTCAAAAAGAAGCCCGCAAAAACGTAGAGCGCGGGCACGAGTCCGGGATGCAGGTAGGCGCGAACGACACGAAGCACGGGCACGAGGGCGATCAGCGACACCGCTTGTCGCGGCATTTGCGGGAGCTCGGGATGGATCCATCCCGTTGCGATCGCGGTCAAGACGAAGGCGCTGGAATACGGCAGCTGGAAGACGCGCGTGGCCGGCTCAAGGGCTGGCTCACGTTCGACAATCCGGCGCGCGCGCACGCGGCCGCTTCGAAACAGTGCAGCCAGGACCAGCAGGAGCAGGAGTTGTGCCACAAGGCGCGGCTGGTTCTCCGTCACATACTGACGAAAGTCCTTGAAGTCCGATCGAAGCTCATCCCTTACGTGAGTCAGAAGGCGACCGCGGATGCGCTCTGACAAGTCAATCGCCCAGATCGGATGGCTATCCCGGACCAGGATCTTCCCTACCGTCTGCTGGCGATAGGCGGTGAGACGGCTCGTCGCATCGTCGACGAGTGCAAGCTCACGCGTGACCTTATCCTGCATCGCCAGGATCTCGGCCCGACGCTTATCGATGTTCTTTTGCGTTGCGGAAAGAGCCGCGAGGCTCTCTTGCACTCGGTCAAGGACGGGCTGCGGTGCGCCCGAAGCGCGTGCATCTTCCTGGGTGCGCCGCCAAAGGTCACGGCGCTTGGCAAGCTCGCCAAGCAGGTCCTCGAGCCGTTTTGCTTGGTCGGTGAGCAAGCTGTTGCTGGTCGCAATCTCGCTACGGGTGCGGGCCCAGGAGTGCAGGAGCGTCTCCACGACGTGGAGCTGTGGCCCCTGCTCTAGGGTGCGGTCCAGATCGGCCAGCTGTTCGGCGTCCCGGTCGCTGAGGTCTGGGATCGCGTCCTGAATCGCCTTCAGCTGCGGGCTTGGTGCGAGCCCCGCCTCCACCCCGCGGAGATAGGTCGAGAGCTCCTCCGCACGACTCGCAATGTCGGGTACAGCAATCGTCGGCGGCGGTTCGGCCGGCGCGCCCGGTGTCGCAGGCGGAGCCCCTTGTGCCGCGGGAGGCGCCCCTTGTGCCGGCAGCACCGCGAGCGGCCCTGCGGCGTGCGTCGCTCGAGGCGTCGCGAGTCCCGCTCCAAAGAGGAGGACGAGGGCGGCGGCCGCAGCGCGGCCGCAGCGCCGGACCACGCTAACGCATCTCCGGGGGGGTGTAGTTCTCGGTCACGCGATGGGCAGCCAGAGCGATCAGGGAGTGCGGCATGAGGCGCTGCCCCAGGTGGGCGCGCAGCCAGTTGAACCAGCCGGAGATCACCGAGGGCTGCTGGCCCAGCGCTGCAAGCGCGGTCGCGACGACGTTCGCGGCCGGCTCGGCCGCGTGCGGTAGCTCGCCCGCCAGCTCATGGAACTCGCTCTCGGTCGAGCCCGGTTCCACCACGAGCACATCGATCCCGCGTCCGCGGAGCTCCGACCAAAGCGCCTCCCCGAACAGGAGGTCAAAGGCTTTGGTGGCGGCGTACACGGCGTGAAGGGGAAGCGGTTGGCGACCGGCGACCGATCCGGTGATCAGGATCGCGCCGCGGCCACGCTCGAGCATGCGGGGGAGCAGCAGGCGTGTCACGACGACCGGAGTGCTGCAATTGAGCGTCACCATCTCCGCCAACCGGGCGGCCTCCTGCTTGTCGAAGCGGCCCGACAAGCCAAAGCCCGCGTTGTTCACGAGGACGCCGACCTCGAGATCCGCCAGCGCCGCCGCGAGCTCCTCCGGTCCCTGGAGCGTCGCAAGATCGACGGCAACGACACGGGTCGCGACGCCGTATTCCTTTTCGAGCTCGAGGGCGAGGGCCTTCAGCCGGTCTTGGCGGCGCGCGGTGAGGACGCACGAGAATCCCGCCCGCGCAAGCTGGCGGGCGAACTCCGCGCCGATCCCCGCCGAAGCACCCGTCACGACTGCCCACCCCGGGTAGCGCTGCGAGAGTGCGCCAGGCTCGCGCTGAAACAGCGGGCGACTGCGCCAGAGCGCCACGGCGAGCGCACCCACGAGAAGAAGCAAGGTAAGCCCGAAGGCCCAGCCGCGGAGGCCCGGCGACGTGCGCACGCTCCAGATGCACAGGCTGAGCGCCACTTGTGACGCGTACAGCGCCGCCCAAGGATGCATCCAGGGTCGCATACGCCAGAACCCGTAGGTGCCGGCGCCGTAGATGAACCAGTGGAGCGGGTTCGTGAGCTTGGCGGCCCAGCCATGAAACGCGTAGCCGAGGAACACCTCCGCGTCGCGGGAGACCGGCTTTAGAAACAAGTCCCACGGCACATAGAAGAAGGCCATGTACACACAGAAGATGAGGAGCGCGTTCATCCACCAGGGACGACGCGCGAGTTGCCTTTGGAGCCAATCGCCCATAACCGGGCCTCCGCCGACTAGGATGGTTCCACGGTAGCATGGGAAGTGATGTCCCCTACGAATCCTTGGGACCCGCCTGTCCTACGCCAGGGTTGGGTGACCAATCGCCGTCTCTCGCGAGCCGCATTCCTTGGCGATCTTCGGGCGCGGCTCCACGAGGCGGGCTTTAGTAGCGAGCGGATCGCGAGCTTGCTCTGGCACGGCGGCCTCCACCTCGCGGGTCACCCCTTCGACGAGGAGGCGCTCCCCGACGAGGTCGAAGCGTCCACCTCGGTCGTTGCATACGCCTTCGCCTACGAGCCGGCGCCCGTTCCGCTCCCGGAAGACGCGGTCTTGTGTGATGCCTCGGGCGTGGTCGCCGTCAACAAGCCCGCATGGATGACAGTACAGGGGACGCGCGCCAGTCAGCGCCTCTCGCTCGAAGCTGAACTGCGCTCTCGTTTAAAGTGCAGCGCGCTCACTGCGGTTCACCGCCTCGACCGCGGAACGAGCGGCCTCGTGCTCTTCGCACGCAGTCGCGAGAGCGCCGGGCATTTCGGCCGCGAGCTCGCAGGCGGGCGTCTTTTGAGGCGCTATCTCGCGCTGGTGTCGCCTCGACCAAAGCACAGCCGCTGGGAGGTCAGTGGCTTTCTCTCCCGCGCCCTGCATCCGACGAGATTCCGTTTCGCGCTCTACGACACGCCAGGCGCAGGACGCAGGGCAAGCTGCACCCGCTTTGTCCGTCTCGAGACGCACGAGGGGAGGACCCTCGTGCAGGCCGAGCCTGCGACGGGGCGCACGCATCAGATCCGCGTGCACCTTGCCCACGGCGGGACCCCGATCGTGGGCGACACGCTCTATGGCGCCGCTGTGGAGTGTGGGCCTCAGGATTTCCCGCTGCGCACTCAGCTTCACGCGTTCTGGCTGCGGGTGAGAGTCGACGCTACGCCCGGGGTTCCGCCGCTCGAGCTCGCGGCGCCCATTCCGCACGACTTCGCGCCAGCCTTCGTGCGGGCGTCCGCCCCGCGCTTCGCTCGCGCGGATGTCCCCCCATTCCCCTCACCAGAACGTTGACAAGCTGGGCCACGCGGCGCCGATAGGCGAGGGGTGTCAACGTAGCGGCACCCGCGGTTTCGAGACCCTTTGCGCTGTCGACGATGAGCTCTGCGGCGGCCGCCGTGGAGAGGCCTGCTGCGGCGGGCGCAAGCTCTCCGCGCCGGGCGGCGTCGTCGATCACGCCCCGCAAGATCCTGAGGTAGCGCCGGCGCGCGGCCTCCGAGATGTCGCCGCACAGACGACTGTTCTCGTCGAGAATCTCGCCGACGTGGGCGGAGCCGTGGGCGATCTCGAAGAAGCTTCCGAGCTTGGCCTCGAGGATCTGCGCGATGCGCGTCTCAATCTCTCCTGAAGCGAGCGCGGCCTTCGAAGCGGCGCGCAGGGCTCGCTCGTGCATCACGCCCGCGGCCGCGCGAAAGATGGCCTGCTTGTTCGGGAAGTGGAGATACACCGCCGGCCGCGAGATGCCGGCCTCGCGGGCGATGTCGCCGAGGGAGGTGCGCCGAAAGCCGTAGCGCGCGAAGCGCTCAAACGCCGCCGCTACAATCAGCAATTCCTTCTCGCTGCGTCGCCCCACCATGTGTCTTCCCCGATGCAGAGAGTTGACATTCTACATCCAAAACGTCAGGGTGAACCGATCGAGAGGGCCATGAGCCGTATTTTCGGACCGGTCCGCCAGAACGGCTATGTGGTGCGCGACGTCGAAGCTGCGATGCGCCACTGGACGCAGGTTCTCGGCGTCGGTCCGTTCTTCTACTTCGAAAGGGTGCCGATCCAGGACTTTCGCTATCGCGCTCTGCCCTCGTCGCTCGAGGTCAGCATCGCCCTCGCAAACTCCGGGCCGCTCCAGATCGAACTCATCCAGCAACGCAATGACGCGCCCTCGACGTACCGGGACTTCCTCTCGGCGGGGCACGAGGGCTTGCAGCATGTCGCCTGCTGGACCAAGTCCTTCGACGAGGACATGGAGCGCGTTCTGAAACTCGGCTACGAGGTCGCTCAGTCGGGCACGATCGGTGGGCCGAACGGGCGTTTTGTGTATCTCCTGACCGGGGGACATCCCGGCACGATCGTGGAGCTTTCGGAAGTGAGCGGTGCGAAGGGACGGTTCTTCGAGCACATCGCGGAGGTCGCGCAGACCTGGGATGGCTCTCAACCGATTCGTAGGATGTAGCGTGGCCGCGGGGAGCAGCGCGGCGGCTCGAGAACTTCGTCAGGAGGCGATCTCATTCCATGGCGTGGGGCGCCTGCGGCACGCTCTCCCATTGCGCGGGGTCGTGGCCGAAGAAAAGACGTGCGCCGGCCTCTTCCAGCGTGCGGAGCCGCCGCAGCGACGCCAGCATTTGCGCGCGGTCGTGGCCGAAGGGCGGCAGCTCGAGTCGGTCCAACGTGCGACGCAAATAACAGGCGTCTGCGGTCAAAATGATCTCGCCCTTTGGCAGCCGCACGCGCAGCGACTGGTGCCCGGGAGTGTGGCCCGGCGTGGGAAGGCACAGGACGCTCCCATCCCCGAACAGATCGTGTTCTCCGGAGACCGCGATGATCTCGTGGCCGAGGTCATAGTCGCGGGGGTTGTAGAAGTTCGCGCGCACGAGATCCGGCTCGCGACCCGCCTGCCATTCCGCTTGTTGAACCACGAGCCTCGCGTTGGGAATCTGCGCGATGCCGCCCGCGTGATCAAAGTGCAGGTGGGAGGTCACGATGAAATCGATGCGAGCGGGAGAGAGATCGACCTCGGCGAGACGGCCCGCCACCTCTTCTCCCGGCGCGAACTCGATGGTCCAGGATGCCGCGAGCGCGCCAAGGCGCTCGACCGGGTCGCGCTGTATGCCCGCATGGAGTCCGGTGTCAAAAAGCGCGGTCCCTCGTGGATGCACGATCAGAAAGCAAGGCACCGGGACGCGGATTCGGCCCCGCTGCCCGGCCAGGAAGTTGCCGAGGCCGCCGGTCAGCCAGCCGCAGGTAAAGGCATGCAGGCGAATCGACATCGAGGCCTCCTCACGCGGCTACCCGCCAAGGAATAACGGGTCGAGCGCCTCGAACACAAGGGGGAATCTCATGACGCACCAGATCTCGCACGCCGTACTCATCACGGGCTGCTCGACTGGCATCGGCCGGGCCACCGCAGAGCGTCTGGCACGAAGCGGCCACACCGTCTACGCCACGGCGCGTCGCCCCGAGACGATCCAGGATCTCGCCAGCCACGGTTGCCGAGTGCTGGCACTCGACGTGTGCGACGAGCGCTCGATCTCTGCCGCGGTAGAGGCGGTGGAGAAGAGCGAAGGCGCCGTCGGCGCGCTGGTGAACAATGCGGGCTACGGCTCGGAGGGACCCTTCGAAGAGGTTCCCATGGAGGAGGTACGTCGGCAGTTCGAAACCAACGTATTCGGCCTCATTCAGCTCACGAAGCTCGTCCTTCCCGGGATGCGCAGGCAGCGCTTCGGCCGGATCGTGAACCTAAGCTCGATGGGCGGGCGCATGACACTTCCGGGTGGTGCCTTCTACCATGCCACCAAGTACGCGGTGGAAGCACTCTCCGACGCGCTGCGCTTCGAGGTCTCGGGCTTCGGAATCGCGGTCGTCCTGGTCGAGCCCGGGCCGATCAAGACCGAGTTCGGCCCGACCGCCTTGGAGAAGATCCGCTCCCTCGGAGCAGCCGACTCCCCCTACGCGAAGTTCTGCGAGGTGCTCGGCCATCATCTCGACTACGCGGGTCCGATCGGCGCACTCGCCGGCACCCCGGAGGCAGTAGCCAAGGTGATCGAGCGGGCACTCACCGCGCGACGCCCGCGTGCGCGCTATCCCGTGACCCTGGCGGCGCGCGGATTCATGGGCGCCCGCCGCTGGCTCGGGGCGCGTGGCTTCGACGCTATTCTGCGCACGCAGTTCCCCACCCCTGGGAGGTGATGCCATGCTCTCGACACTGCCCTTCGGACGAACAGGCCACCACAGCACACGCCTCCTTTTTGGTGCAGCCGCCCTGGCGCGAGTCTCTCAGGAGGCAGCCGACCGGGGGCTCACGCTCCTGCTCGAAGCGGGCGTGAACCACATCGACACCGCGGCTTCGTATGGGGACGCCGAGCTGCGGATCGGCCCTTGGATGCGCGAGCACCGCCGTCGCTTCTTTCTTGCCACCAAAACCGGCGCGCGGACCTACGCTGCGGCGCGCGCTGAGATTCGCCGCTCCCTCGAACGCCTGCGGGTGGACCAGCTGGATCTGCTTCAGCTGCACAACCTCGTGAAGGAGGAGGAATGGGAGCTGGCGATGGGCCCGGAGGGCGCGCTGCGCGCCGCCGTCGAGGCGCGCGACGAGGGGCTCGTGCGGTTTCTCGGCGTGACCGGCCACGGCACCCGCGTCGCGAACATGCATCTGCGCAGCCTCGAGCGCTTTGACTTCGACTCCGTGCTCTTGCCCTACAATTTTTCGATGATGCAGGACGCCGAGTACGCGGAGCAGTTCGAGGCGCTGCTCATCCTCTGTCGCAAGCGCAGCGTGGCGGTGCAGACGATCAAATCCATCGCGCGACGACGTTGGGAAGAGGGTTCCACCCCGCGGACGACGACTTGGTATGAGCCCCTCGAGAACCAGGCGGACATCGACCGAGCCGTGCACTTCGCGCTCGGCAAGCCAGGCGTCTTCGTCAACACCGCGAGCGATCTTGGTCTCCTTCCGCGAATGATCGAGGCGGCTCTCCGCTACGAGCATGCGCCGA
>DAIOWK010000159.1:0-7844 GCA_036758525.1 Myxococcota bacterium | reverse complement strand
CGCCACGTTGCCGGAGAAGGAGCGGCTCGTGGTGTCGCTCTACTACTACGAAGACCTCAATATGAAGGAAATCGGCTCGATCCTTGGCATCACTGAGTCCCGGGTCTGCCAGATCCACACAAAGGCGGTCCTGCGTCTGCGCTCGAAGCTGAAAGGCATGACGGAGCGCTAAGAGACCGCAGAGAAAATGGGCGAGCCCTCTGCTTCGCCATCGCAGCGAACGATCGCAACGGTCACGTTGTCTTCGCCCCCTCGCGCATTGGCGAGAGCCACCAGCGCTTGGGCGGTTTCCGCAGGATCCTCCCCCGCCACGGCCTTTGCGATTTCCTCGTCGCGCACGTGGGTCGTGAGACCATCGGTGCACAGTACGAAGACGTCATCTCCTGCAATCTCGAGCTCGGCAAGGTCGGGCTGCACGGCACGCCGCACACCCAGCGCGCGCGTCAAGACGTGCCGGTGCGGATGATCCCGGGCGGCATCGGCGCTGAGCTCGCCCCGGCGCTGGAGTTCGCCCACCAGGGAATGGTCGTCGGTCAGCTGGCGAATCCGCCCGCGGCGCACGAGATAAGCCCGGCTGTCGCCGACATGAGCCAGCGCCGCACGCCCCCCCGCAAAGAGCATCGTCACGAGCGTTGTGCCCATGCCGGAGAGTTCGGGTCGCTCCTGGGCGGTCTGGAAGACCTCGAGGTTCGCGGCGAAGACGGCCTCCCGCAGGCACTCCGCGAGGCTGCCCTTGCCGGGCCCTGCCCCGCGCACGCAACGTATCACGGCCTCGGTCGCGAGGGCACTGGCCACCTGACCCGCCGTGTGCCCCCCCATCCCGTCCGCAACGAGGAAAAGACCGAGATCCGGCACGAGGGCATAGCGGTCCTCGTTGATGCGCCGGCGGCGGCCGACGTCCGAGGCAGCAGAGGAGCGCAGGATCATCACGAAGGGCTCCGAGGGGCCCTTGGGAGCGGCCCCGGATTTCCTGCGTATCGGAGTCACCCCGGGGTGACTTGATCTGGCGCAAAGCACCCCTTGGCCGCGGCCGGCGAACCTGCCCCTTGAGGCGGAACGAAAGAAAGCATTCAATCTCGGAGCGCTTGCCGACGATAATACACGCGAAGTGTGGTGGAATCGGCGCCGGGACCCGAGCGCCGCCGGGGGGATCATGCCCAAGACCTTGCTGCTTGCGGACGACAGCGTGACGATCCAGAAGGTCGTCGGACTCTCCTTCGCGAACGAGGACGTTTCCCTGCTCACGGTCGACAACGGAGACGACGCCATCGCCCAAGTTCGTTCGGCGCACCCCGACATCGTGCTCGCAGATGTCGTCATGCCCGGCAAGAACGGTTATGAGGTCTGCGAGGCGATCAAATCCGATCCGGCCTTCCGACACATTCCGGTTCTGCTCCTCACCGGAACGTTCGAAGCGTTCGACGAGGAACGCGCTCGACGCGTCGGCGCGGACGGTCACATCACGAAGCCGTTCGAGGCGCAGGCACTCGTCGACACCGTGAACGGTCTGCTCGCAAAGAGCCCGCAGCCCGTGCCGCAGGCCGCACCCGCTGCAACCCCTGCGTCCCCGGGGCCGGCGCGTGCGCCGGTGGCATCCACCGCCACGGCGATTGCCCCCGGAGGCTCCGCGGTGCCGGTAGAAGAAGAGTCCTATGACTTCTTTGACGACGACTTGCTGAATGAGGGGGAGCTCGGACTCGCGGACCCACAGACCGAGGCCCAGCACGAGACGACGGGCGACGGGCAGCGGACGATGCTGCTCGACCGAGCCGATCCGGGAGGTGCGGCGTTCGATCTTGGCGAAGGAGAGGAAGTAGGGCTCGACTTCGGGGAACCCGCGTCCGACGTGGGTCGTTTGCAGAAGGGAGTCCCTCCAGCACCCTCTGCTCCCGCGCCCACTCGCCCCCTCGGCGAGACAGCGGCGCCGCGCTCAGCACCTGAAGCGACAGCCGCCATTTTTGCGGATGATCCGGACGGTCCGTGGCAGAGCGATCCCGTGCAGCAGGGAGGGTTCGAGGACGAGCTCTCCGGGCTCGAGGTCGAAGATGCTCTGGGCGCGACCGGCGGCGGCGCCAGCGCCACGGTGGCCTTCTTCGAAGACGAGCCGGTCGCGCTCGGCCGTCCGGCAGCCTCATCCAGGGGAGCTGCCTCGACTCCACGCCTCGCGGACGACCCGCTGACGCGCCTCGATCCAGACGACCTGGCGCGCGAAACTGTCCTCGACCCCGCAGCGGGTCGCGGCCATGACGTCTCCTGGTCGGACCTCGGGGATCCTCTTGCCGCGCCCGACCCGGGTGTCTCGATGCGCAGCATGAGCCAGAGCGACCATACGCCTACGGCTCCGACGCTCACCCAGCTCGCACCGCGGCTCACGCCGCCCACGCGGGCTGCAGCGCCCAGCGTGCCGGCCCCACAGGCGCCGCCGCCGGTCCCGCGCAGCCCAGAGCCCCTTCGCGCGCTCACGGCCCCCGCGGTCACGAGCGGCGGTCCGACCGAGCCCGTGCAGACCGCCGCCTCTTCCCGACCCACGACACCGGACATTTCACCGGTCATGCGGCAGCGAATCCACGACACGCTCGAAAAGGTGGCGTGGGAGGCGTTTAGTGATCTCTCCGACACGATCGTGCGGCAGGTGCTCGAGCGCTTCGAGGCCATCGCGTGGGAGGTCATCCCACAGATGGCGGAAGCGCTGGTAAGAGAGGAGATCCGCCGCATGAAGGGCGAGGAGGAGTAGGCTCCGGTACACTCCGCCTCCCTTGGCGGCGACTGGCGGACAGCTCCCCACACGATTCGAAGCCAAGCCCGCCGAATCGCGCTGGTACCGACTGTGGCTTGCGCGCGGGCTCTTTCGCGCGTCTGCTCCGGGTCCAGGCGAGCCGCCGGACCCGCGACCTCGCTTCTCGATGGTGATCCCACCGCCGAATATCACCGGGTCTTTGCACGTCGGCCATGCCTTAAACAATACGCTCCAGGACCTCCTTGCTCGTCACAGGCGGCTGCAGGGTATGAACGTGCTGTGGATGCCAGGCACCGACCACGCCGGCATCTCCACCCAGGTGGTGGTCGAAAAGGAGATCGCGAAAGCGGGCAAGACTCGCCACGACCTTGGCCGCGAGGCTTTTGTCGATCTCGTCTGGGAGTGGAAGGCGCGTTACGGCGCCCGCATCGTGGAGCAGCTCCAGGCCCTGGGCTGCTCCTGCGATTGGTCGCGAGAGCGCTTCACCATGGATCCGGGGCTCTCCCGTGCGGTGCGCGAGGTCTTCGTCCGTCTCTACCACCAGGGCCTGATCTACCGCTCCGAGTACTTGGTGAGCTGGTGCCCGCGCTGCAGCACGGTTCTGTCGGACCTCGAGAGCCCTCACCGGCCGGTGTCGGGAAAGCTGTATGCGATCCGCTATCCGCTGGTCGACGGGACGGGCGAGCTCGTGGTCGAGACGACGCGCCCGGAGACGCTCCTCGGCGACACCGCTGTGGCGGTGCATCCCGAGGATGCGCGCTGGCGAGCGGTCGTGGGCAAACAGGTGCGGCTCCCGCTCCTCGGCCGCGAGATCCCCATCGTCAGCGATGCTTTCGTGGATCGCGAATTCGGTACAGGTGTCGTGAAAGTCACGCCGGCCCATGATCCGCATGACTTCGATTGCGCACGCCGGCTCGGCCTGCCCGCCATCAACATTCTCCACCCCGACGCGACCTTGAATGAGAACGCCGGTCCGTACGCCGGTCTCTCGGTGAGCGAGGCGCGCAAGCGGGTGGTCGCAGATCTGGAGGCCGCGGGACTTCTTGTCGGCGTGAAGGACCACCCACACGAGGTCCCCCATTGCGACCGCTGCGACACGCTCGTGCAGCCTCTGCTCTCGGAGCAGTGGTTCATGCGCATGGAGCCCCTTGCCAGACCTGCGATCGAAGCGGTGCGCGAGGGGCGCGTACGATTCCACCCGGCATCCTGGGAGAACACCTATTTCCACTGGATGGAAAACATCCGCGACTGGGCGATTTCTCGGCAGCTTTGGTGGGGGCACCGCATCCCCGCTTGGCGTTGCGCGAGCTGCGCAGAATGGACGGTGGAGCTCGAGGACCCGGAGCGCTGCAGCCACTGCGGGAGCGCGGCGATCGTGCAGGAGAGCGATGTGCTCGATACGTGGTTCTCGAGTGCTCTCTGGCCGTTCTCGACGCTGGGCTGGCCGGAGGATACGCCGGAGCTTCGCGCTTTCTACCCGACCTCCGTGCTGTCCACTGCCTTCGACATCATCTTCTTTTGGGTGGCCCGAATGATCATGATGGGCCTGCACTTCATGGGCGAGGTGCCCTTCTGCGACGTCTACATTCACCCCCTCGTCCGGGACGAGAAGGGCCGAAAGATGTCGAAGTCGAAGGGGATCGGCATCGACCCCCTGGAGGTGATGGACGTCTACGGCACCGATGCCGTGCGCTGGACGCTGACCTCGCTCGCAGCGCAGGGCCGCGACATTCGCTTCGGGGTGAATGTGGTGGAAGGCGGTCGTGCCTTCGTCACCAAGCTCTGGAATGCCGCGCGCTTCGCGCTGCTCAATCTCGGCGACTACGAACCTGCACACGCGGCGCTGGACTCTGCCTCGCTCTATGACCGCTGGATCCGCACCCGCCTGGACGCGGCGCTTTCCGACGCGCATGGCGCGATCGATGCGTTTCGCTTCAACGACGCCGCGAGCGCTCTCTACCAGTTCGTCTGGGGAGAACTGTGCGACTGGTATATCGAGCTCGCGAAGCAACAACTGCAGGCGAAGGACCCGACGAGCCGCGCCGCCACCCAGCGAACGCTGGTCGAGGTGCTGGCGGGTGCACTCGTCGCGCTCCACCCTGTGATGCCGTTTGTCACCGAAGAAATTCTTCAGGCGCTGCCGACGGGCGACACGCGCCTCGCGCTCGAACGGGGTTATCCCGCGGCCGCGGCGCCCCTGTCCGAGAGCGACGCCAGCGAGATGAACGCGCTGGTCGAGTTGGTGACCCGCGTGCGGCAGGTTCGCGGCGAGCTTGGCCTCGCGCCTTCGAACCGCATCGAGGTCTGTTTCCCCACGCGAGCCGCCCCCTTCGTGGAGCGCCACGCCCCAGGCCTGCGGGCCCTCGTGGGTGCCGGAGAGTTGCGCTTTGAGGATGGCCCCGCCCCGGCAACTGCCGCTGTGGTGCAGGCCGGGGGCTATCTCGTGCGGGTTGAGCTCAGCGATCCGAGTTTCCTAGGGGACGAGCTTCGGCGTCTCGAGAAAGCGCAGAAGACGCTCGAGAAAGAGCTCGCCATCTCCTCAAAAAAACTCGACAATCCAGACTTTCTCGCCCGCGCCAAGGAGGATGTCGTGGAGGCCGAACGGGACAAGCGAGCGCGACTCGAGGCCGAGGCGAAGACCACCCGCGAGCGGATCGCACGCCTACAGCAGGTCCTCGGGGCGGACGCATGACAGGCTCGCCGGTCCTACCCGCGGAATGGGGATGGCGTGACCTCGTCGCGCGCAGCCTGGCGGAGGACCTCGGGACTGGCGACGTGACGAGCGCGCTCGTGATTCCCGCTTCGCAGGAGGGTTGCGCCACGATCGAGGCGCGCCAGTCGCTCCGCGTCTGCGGCCTCGGAGTCGCAAAGGCCGTGTTCGCGGCAGTCGATCCCGCCCTGCACTTTCACGAAGAGGTTCGGGACGGCGCCGATGTCGGGGCAGGCACCCGGCTTGCGACCCTCGAGGGCTCGCTCCGCGCCATCCTCGCGGGGGAGCGCAGCGCGCTGAACTTCCTCGGACGGATGTGCGGGATCGCGAGCCTGACCCAGCGCTACGTAGCGCGCGTGAAGGGCACGGGTGTCGACATCGTCGACACCCGGAAAACGCTCCCTGGTTGGCGGGTGCTCGACAAATACGCCGTCGCAGTGGGAGGTGGAATCAATCATCGGATGGGTCTATTCGACGGGATCCTGCTGAAGGACAATCACGTCGCGGCGGCCGGCGGTGTCTCCCAGGCTGTAAAGTCCGCCTGTGCCGCCGCGCCAGCACACCTTCGCGTACAGGTCGAGGTCGAGTCTCTTGAGCAAGCCGTCGCTGCGGTCGATGCGGGCGCGGATTTCCTGCTGCTTGACAACCGCAGCCCGGCCGAGCTGCGCGTGATCGCCGAGCACCTACGCGGACGCGCCATCCTCGAGGCGTCGGGTGGCATCACCCTCGAAAACCTTCAGGAGATCGCGGCAACCGGCGTGCATCGGGTGTCGATCGGGGCGCTGACTCACTCCGCGCCGAACTCCGATGTGGCGCTCGAGCTCCTGCCAGGAGGTGTAGCGGGGTGAGTGATGGCGCGGCGCGGATCCTCGAGACCCTCCGCCGCGCCGGCCCGTGGGCCTCGTCGGGGGAGTCGCTGTCCGAGAGCCTCGGTGTCTCGCGGGCGCAGGTCTGGAAGTACGTCGAGACCCTGCGCGCCAAGGGCTATCAAATCGATGGAGAGCCCGGCGGCGGCTACCACCTCGCGGGAATCCCGGATCGGCTCTTCCCGGAGGAGATCCACGCGTGCCTCGCAACCCGCTGGCTCGCTCGCGAGATCCGTTACCTCGACAGCACCGACTCGACGAACCGCCTCGCTCTTGAGTGGGCGCGAGAGGGTGCGCCGCACGGCGCGACGGTGATTGCCGAGGGCCAGACCGCCGGCCGAGGCCGGCTCGGCCGCTCATTTTTCTCGCCGCCCTATTCGAACCTCTACAGCTCCAGTGTGCTGCGCCCGTCTCTCACTCTGGCCGAGGCTCCGATGGTGATTCTGGCCGCAGCGGTGGCAGTGGCAGAGGTCGTTGCGGAAAGCGCGGGTGGCGCTCACGAGGTGGAGATCAAGTGGCCGAACGACGTCCTGATCGATGGCCTGAAGACGTCGGGAATTCTGATGGAGCTCGCCGCAGAGGCTTCCCGCGTCGCATTTCTGGTGCTTGGGATCGGCGTGAACCTGAACGTCGAGCGCGAATCGTTCCCCGACGACTTCCGGGCGTCTGCCACGAGCGTCCGCAGCGCAACGGGGCGTCCCGTGGACCGGATCTCCTTCGCACGCCGGCTGTACCATGAGCTCGAGCAAGCGCTCGACGCGTTTGAGAAAGGCGGCTTCCAGGCGCTTCGGCCGCGCTTCGAGGAGAGGTTCCGGATGCCGGGTCGTGCAGTGCGCGTGCTTGAAATCGGTTCCCGGGACAGCGCCCCCGTCGAGACCAGCGGGGTATGTCGGGGAATCGACAGCAACGGAGCCCTCCTGGTCGAGCGCCGGAACGGGGAGATCGCACGCGTTCTCGCCGGTGACGTCACGGTGATTCGGTGACGAGACGCAAGCTGCGCAAGGACCTCCCATGACGACGCTCCTCGCGATCGACATCGGCAACACGAACGTCACGCTCGGACTCTTCGATTACGCAGACGGCCGCGGGAAGCTCGCGCACCATTGGCGGATCGGCACTCATCGCGACCAGACCTCGGACGAGCTCTCTGTGGTCCTGCGCTCGCTGTTCGATCAGGCGGGGCGCCGAACCCACGAGATTAGCGATGGCATTGTTTCGAGTGTGGTCCCGCCGCTGCTCCCGATTTGGGAACGGGTCTGTGCCAAGCTCTTCGAGCGCGCGCCGATGGTGGTGGGTCCGGGCATCCGCACGGGGATGCCGGTTCGTTACGAGAACCCCCGGGAAGTCGGCGCCGACCGGATCGTAAACGCCGTCGCGGCCTTCGAGGTGTACGGAGGTCCGATCATCGCAGTCGACTTCGGGACGGCAACCACCTTCGATTGTGTCTCCCAACAGGGAGAATACCTGGGTGGAGCGATCTTCCCTGGAATCCAGATCGCGATGGACGCGCTTTTCCAGCGCACCGCGCTGC